>NZ_JBEZFA010000011.1:0-176340 GCF_040649215.1 Micromonospora sp. NPDC049044
GCGTCAGCGCCCGCATCGCCCAACGCATCCTGGCCCTGACCGCCGCCATCTGGCACAACCGCAACACCGGCCAACCCATCACCCGATCCCTGATCGCCTATGACCACTAACCAGGGTTAGGACTTACTCGTCTAGGTCTGTCCGGGCTGCTCTTAATGCGGCTAGAGGCGAGCCGGGGGAGTACGCGCTGAATGGCGCTGCTGATGACTTCTCTATCAAAAGTATTCAAGGCTACAGGATCTATGAGCTTGGCACGGAGAAGTATTTCGGCGCTGAGATCGTCGTAGAAGTCCTAGGAAAGAACGTAGGTGACTAGCAATGGCGAAGTTCGTATTGCACAACACGCGTATTTTCGCTGGTGCTGCTGACTTGACGGGTTATTCAAACAAGATCGAGCTATCGAGTGAGCGTGAGGAAAAGGACGTCACTGCCTTCAACCCTGCTGAGGGTCAGGCTGGCTGGAAAGAAGTCATAGGAGGCTTGGCCTCTACCAAGATCTCTGGTGAGGGTCAGTGGGAGGCAGGCGATCCGTCCAGAGTGGACAACGAGTCTTGGTCTGGCCTGGGTGCCATCGGCGCATGGACCATCTGCCCTACTGCGGCTAGCCCTGGCGGCCTGGCGTACTTCACCAATGCCCTACGGACGTCCTACGAGCTAGGCGGCAAGCCTGGTGACGTAGCCCCATGGAAGGCAGACGCGTCAGGCACCTGGCCGCTAGTACGGGGAGTCTCCGTGCACGGGCCTGGCACAGCTCGGACGGCTACAGGAAGCGCACCAGGCGTACAGGCCGTACCGGTGCCTGCTGGCAAGCAGCTCTATGCAGCCCTGCACGTGCTCTCTATCGCTGGCACAGCTACACCAAGCCTGACTGTGACTGTGGAGTCAGACGATGCCGCAGGCTTTGCCTCTCCGACTACGCGCCTGTCATTTGCTTCGGCTACAGCCGTTGGAAGTCAGATCCTCCGATCTGCAACGACAAACGCTGACACCTATTACAGGGTCAGCTACACCATTTCTGGCACGTCTCCGAGCTTCCTGTTCATGGTGTCGGTAGGCGTCGCCTAAATCCCAAGCAATCACAACCCAGCATCCAAGACGGGTGCTGGGTTTCTTATTACCTTTTGGAGCTTCCAATGGCAAAGCAAGTAATTACGGCTGCATACCTGGCGCTAGGCGGCACTGATCTAAGCAGCTACACCAACAGCATTGAGCTGAGTGTTGAGGCCGACGAAAAGGATGTCACTACTTTCACCTCAGGTGGTTGGAAGGAGAACATTCCTGGTCTGAGGTCCGGCACTCTGGCTATTGAGTTCAAGCAGGACGTTGCAGCTTCCGCACTTGACTCGATTATGTGGGCAAACTTTATCGGCGGATCTGCCGTGACTTTTGAAGTCCGGGTATCGAATGCCGTTGTCGGTACGTCAAACCCTAAGTACACAGGCAACGTCCTGGTCAAGGAATGGACGCCTATTGGCGGTGGTGTCGGTGACGTGGCTGAGGTCAAGGTTTCCTTCCCTACTTCTGGTGCTGTCACTCGCGCAACGGCCTGATAGCCATGATTGAGATGAGCGTAGATCAGCAGGCGCTACAGGCTATTGGTAAAGCACTCAAGTCAGAGGTAGACGGCAAGATGTTGCGCCGAGATCTGGCTAGAGAGATGCGCCAGGCGCTTGAGCCAGCCAAGTCAGAAGTCCGCTCAGCGCTGATGTCTATGCAGACCGGTGGAATGCCCGTAGAGGGTGCCGGACTGCGTACACAAGTCCTGAAGGGCTTGAAGGCTGAGGCTCGCCTATCTGGCAAGGCGACAGGTGCCCGTTTGCGTATCAAGCGCACACCTGGCGTTCGTGGATTCACACACGCACCTAAGCGTCTCAACAGGCAAGGCGGCTGGCGACACAAGGTATTCGGACGTGACGTCTGGGTGCAGCAGGAAGGCCAGCCCGGCTATTTCGACAGGGCAATCAAAGACAACGCAGCGAAGTACCGGGATGCCGTTCTAGCGGCCATGGAGAAGACTGCGCAGAGAATTGCGAGGAACGCACGATGATTGTTACTTACACGCCTGACGGTGATCAGGCTCAGCAGTGGGAATTCAGCCCTGGCCGTATCAAGTCTTCTGAGGCAGAGATTCTACAGAAGCGCTATGGCGGCACTTGGGATGAATTCAAGGTTGGTGTCCTCAAGGGTGACATGCGTGCCCGCAGAGTCATGCTCTTTCATTGCCTGCGTAGGGAGCACCACACGCTGCGCTTTGAGGACATGCCTGACTTCTTTGACGAGGAATTAGAGCTTGAGTTCACAAAGGCAGAACTTGAAGGAATGCGCGCACAGGTTGCGCAGGCATCAGGCCTTAACGCCGATGAGCGTGAGTCAACCCTAGCCGCACTTGACGTTCAGATTGCTGACGCTCCGGAAGGCTTGGGAAAAGCGAGTTCGAAGAACTAGTTGACCGGTACTGGTTCAACTTCGCTGAGGTTCTTCACCTCAACATTGAGCAAATCTATGCACTGCCCGCTGATTACTTCTATCAGGCAATCGAAGCATTCAAAAAGATGAAGAAAGACATGGACGAGGCGAGGTGAGTTCCGATGGCTGACACAAGCGTAGTGTTTAACGTCCTCGCCAAGGATAAGGCATCAAAGGTATTCGACAACATCCGAGGTAAGGCGGCTGTTGCTGGTGCCGCTATTGGCGCTGTGTTGGCTGCTGGTCTGGCTACTGGCTTGGCTGGCACTTTGGAAAAGAGTAAGTCTGATGCGCTGCTTGCAGCACAGGTAGGCGCTACTCCTGCGGTTGCTACGAAGCTAGGCCAGGTGTCAGGTTCCCTGTATGCCAAGGGTCTGGGTGAGTCAATCCAGGATTCCACCAACGCCATCAAGGGAGTTATTCAGAACGCTCTAGTTCCATCCGATGCGAGCAACGCAGCTATTGAGGCTGTCTCAGCAAAGGTCATGACTCTTGGGTCTGTAATGACTGAGGAGTCGGACAAGGTATCTGCTGCTGTGTCGACCATGCTTAAGACTGGTATGGCTAAGTCGGCTGAGGAAGCCTTTGATGTCCTGACCCGGGGAACACAACTAGGTGTCAACAAGCAGCAGGATCTTCTAGACACCTTCACTGAGTATCCGGTTGTCTTCCGTCAGCTTGGTCTAAACGCCACTACCTCTATGGGTCTGCTGTCACAGGCTATCGCTGGTGGTGCCCGCAACTCTGACGTAGCTGCTGATGCTCTGAAGGAATTCGCTATCCGTGCTCAGGATGGCTCTAAGACAAGTGCCGCAGCCTTCAAGGCTTTGGGCTTGGACGCTGAGAAGATGACATCTGCTGTTGCTGCTGGTGGACCTAAGGCAACTGCTGCTTTGGGATCTGTTCTGGACAAGCTACGGGGAATCAAAGATCCGGCTGAGAGAGCGCAGATTGCGGTAGGCCTGTTCGGTACCAAGTCTGAGGACATGCAGAAGGCTTTGCTGTCCATGGACACGAGCAAGGCTGTAGGACAGCTAGGCAACGTGGCTGGTGCTGCGGACAAGGCAGGAAAGACACTTGAGCAAAGCGCTGGCGCGAAGCTTGAGAGCTTTAAGCGTCAAGCACAGCAAGCTCTAGTAACGACACTGGCACAAGCCATTCCGACGATCGAAAGCACGTTTGGATGGCTGTCTAAGAATTCCGACTGGGTTGTTCCACTGACTGCCGGTATCGCTGCTCTTGCTGGTGCTATCTACACAATCGTTGTAGCTATGCGGATTTGGTCAGCCGTGCAGGTTGTTCTTAACCTGGCGCTTTGGTCATCTCCTGTCACATGGATTGTGTTGGCGATCGTTGCGCTAGTTGCTGCGATTGTGCTTATTGCTACCAAGACGACATGGTTCCAGACGATCTGGAATACCGCTTGGGGAGCGATCAAGGCTGCGGCATCAGCGGTATTCAACTGGATTGTTTCTGCGTGGAACAACGCTATTGGATTCCTAGCTTCAGCTTTGCTGTCTTGGTCATCAACCTTCTCTTCTACTTGGGGCAAGGTGCGTGAGGTTGCCTCATCGACACTTAATTGGATCACCGACAAAATCGGTTCCTTCGTCAATATGATCAAGGGTTTACCTGGTCGAATCAGTAGCGCCGCCTCAGGCATGTTCGACGGTCTGAAGAATGCCTTTAGAAATGGCGTCAACTGGATCATCAGTAAGTGGAACAACCTTTCATTCACCATTGGTGGTGGCTCGTTCATGGGAATGAACATTCCACACGCGAGCATGGGTACTCCTGACATTCCGTTCCTGGCTAAGGGTGGAACGATCACCGCTTCTGGTTTGGCGATTGTTGGTGAGAACGGGCCTGAGTTGCTAAGCCTGAATCGTGGCGCTCAGGTTACTCCGCTCACTACTACAGCTGGTCGGGCAAAAGAGCCTGAGAGCAAGAGCGGCGGAAATACTTACAACATTGAGGTCAAGTCCTATTCAGACAGGTTCAGCTTCTCGCAGGTGATGTCTGACCTTGCAATGCGAGGAGTCCACTAATGGCATTACTAGAAGGACAGGTACAGGTCGGGTCGCTCGTTATGGGACCTGGCACACCGTACAGGATCTTGGTGGCGTTTAACCCCAAGACTCGTAACGTCAGGGCTGATCAGGGTGGTTCTCGCTCGTGGGGTGATGGTTCGTGGTCTGGTGCCGAATGGGCAACTGAGCGGACCATCCCTATTCCTGTGTCAGTTCACGGCAGTGAGCCAAACCATGCTAGTTGGACTAAAGCAGACCAGGCGTTAGCCGCTGCGTTTGCTCCAACTCACAGCGATATTGAAATCCGGTGGGTCGAAGGCGGTATTGAATACATGATGCGTGGCAGACCACGCATGGTTGACCCTAACGTTGAGACTGTTGATCTGGGATATGCAATTACGCAGTGTGCTTTCGTGGCGCTAGATCCCACGACTTACAGCGGCACTGAGCACAGCGCCACGCTAGGCCTACCAACGTCCTCAGGTGGTCTGACACTACCTCTGACTGCGCCACTCACTATCGGTGCGACAGTCGCAACCGGACGTGAGTCGATCACCAATTCCGGCACTAAGCCAGTTGGGCTGAATCTGCGCATCAACGGTCCCGTTCAGCAGCCTAGGGTTTCGCTGCTTTCAAGCCTAGGGACAGCAACCCTTCAATTCTGGCTAAACCTGGAAACAGGGCAATGGCTGGATATCGACACTGGCACCAAAACGGTCTACCTCAACGGCACGGCTAGCCGCAGAGGCTCCATGACAGCGAGTGGCGCTGGTTGGCCTGTCCTGCCGTCTGGCACGTCAGAGATTGCTTTCGACTCATCCCTATACAACCCATCGGCATCCCTAACGGTGTCGTGGCGTGACGCATGGCACTGATTAAGGAGACATACAATGGCTGATCCGCTATGGATTAACGCATCAGGTGGTGCGCCTGCATATGCAGCAAATGAGATGCGGCAGGCTATGGCCCTGGCGCTGATGTACGACGGACGCAATCTAGGTGGTCGCGCTGGTGTTCGTCCTGGTGGCACTCAGCTCAAGACTGAGTTGTCGGGTAGCACCATCACCGTGAGGACTGGTATCTGCCTCATTGATCCCGCACTGTCAACAGCTCAGGGACCTTACTGGGTTGCTCTGCCTGCGGATGAGACACACACACTGTCTGCGGCGCACGCTACTAACCCACGTAAGGACAGAGTTGTCATTCGGGTCTACGACCACGATGAGGATTCGTCAGGCCTGCGTCTGGCTCGCTCCGAATACATTGTTGGTACGCCTAGCCCTACACCTAGCGCACCAGCCGTGCCAGCCGGAGCAATGCTGTTAGCGGATATCGACGTGCCTCAGTCGGGTGGTGGCTCAGCGGTTGTCACCGACCGGCGTCAGTTCACTGCCAGCAACGGTGGAATCGTGCCGGTGTCGGCAGCAGGTGACATCAGTGCATCAGTAGCCGGCCGCTACCGTCATCGTCTCGATACGAATCAGCTTGAGCGTGACACTGGCTCTGAGTGGATTCCTATCGCTCCGCTTGTTAGGCGCAAGGCAAATGACGAGGCTATCAGCAACAATACGACGCTACACAATGACACTGAACTGTTTATTACTGTGGCTGACCCAAACACGGTGTGGTCACTAGACGTATTCCTGCGTGTGCTGTCTCACCCGAATGCCGACATCAAGCTTAAGTGGTCGGTTCCGAGTGGAACGGTTATCACCTGGCTTGACGTAAACACAAGCCGTACAGAGCTACGTGAGACTGACACGCTGACAGTTCAGACGACTGGTCCGGCGGAAAACATCAGCCTGAGAGGCACTGTTAGCGTAGGAGCCACACCAGGCGCTATCCGTCTTCAGTGGGCACAGAGTGCATCTAACGCGGGCGTCACAGCAGTGCAGGCGCTTTCATGGATGCAGATGCAGAGGCTCCCATGAGTACCCTAATTACGTGGCTGGGATGTGACCTCGTGACAGGTCGCATCATTGAAGAGTTACCCGAACTTCAAGCCTCAGGCACGATCGGCGGGTTGCTGGGTGCCTACACATCAGCGTCTTTTAGGATGCCAATTCCGCTAGGTGGTCATGGCTCTGCACCTAAGAATTGGGAGTCCGCTACTGAGCCCGGCCGTACCATGATCGTGGCTGTATTGAACGGTTTACCGGTATGGGCTGGCATTGTGCTAGTGCGGGCTGCTGGCACTGAATCAATGCTTGAGCTTGGTTGTGTCTCGCTAGACGGCTACTTTGATCGTCGGTTTGTGCGTGACCATGAGTTCACTGCTGTTGATGAGGCGCTGATCGCTGCGCAGCTCATTGACGATGCCAACATTGAGGGAATCGGCTTTATGGTCGATGCTCCCGCAACAGGCACCCTGCGTGATCGCACCTACCTAGATCAGGATGACGCAACTGTCTATTCTCGCTTGCGAGAGTTGATGGGTGTTGATAACGGCCCGGAATGGAGCATTGCGCTTGACTGGGCTGATGCCTCTCAGACTACGGTTCTGAAGATTGCGACAGTCCGTAAGCGGATCGGCTTTGCCTCACCGAATCCTAATGCGGTGTTCTCTACTGGTGGAGCATCAGCCGTTCTCTCGTCAGAGGGTGTCTCTGGTGCCCGCTACACCTTCACTGAGGACTACACATCAGGCAAGGGTGCTAACTCGGTTGTCGCCACATCTTCAGGTGAAGGCGAGTCACGGCCACAGTCCGCACCAGCACAAGATGAGACGCTGCTAGGCGCTGGTTGGCCTCTTTGGGAACACAGGTACAGCCCCTCATCATCGATCATCAACACGAGCGTCCTAGACGCTCACGCAACGCATGCCTTGAATCTCATGTCACGAGGAGCACGCTCTCTGACGATTACTGCCAGGGCTGACGTCTACCCGGTATTAGGAACTGACTGGAATATCGGTGACGACATCGGCTATGAGCTGATCGGCCACAGGCATCCTGACGGACTTCAGGGTGTAGCTCGCGCTATCGGATGGGAACTAGATCCGCAAGCCGGAACTGTCTCGCCCATCCTTCTGACTTCAGGAGAGGAAGTGATCTCATGATTGCGTCTGATCAGACCCCGGGCGGTAGTGACTGGATTTCGCGTCGGCTTGCTGAGTTGGAACGTCAGGTACGTGAGCTACAAGCGGGAAGACGTCTTGAGGCAGCGACTATTGGTCGTGGTGGTCTAACCGTCAAGGGTGGTGGAAAGGTCAAGATTGAAGACGCCGGAGGATTATCCGTTACCGGCAGCATCGAAGCAAAGGGTTCTGTCCGTTTCAGAGACAGCAATGACGCTATTCAGGTCTACATGGGTCCGATCTCCTACAGCGGAGTGCCGGCAGGAATCGGCTGGTTCTTCAATCGGGCAAACGGCAATCGCGCGTTAACCCTTGAAGGCACAGATCCTAATAGTCAGTTCATGACTGTCAGGGATGACTCCGGAAACATCATTTTCTCTGACGATGCTGGTACCGGTCAGGGTCTAGCTAGGCCATACCTACCGGCAGCTAATTTTGGTATCAGCCTGAATGCTGAGACGTATCCGCAGGTTCCTGGCGTCACGTCTAGCACCTTCACCTCACTCTATGAAAACCGCACATACCTTACTCATCCTCGCTTGAGGATCAGAGCTTATGTGGGTAGTGATGTGGTAGGCACTACAGCCGAAGGTCGAATCACTCTTGACGGAACAGTCATTGCCACTTCTACAAGTGGTTGGATTGACGGCATTTATGACGTTCCTGGTTGGGGCACTACTGTTGGTTTCTCCAAAGAAGCTGACATCAATCTTCAGGTGCGACGCACAGGAGGAACAGGCCGCGCAATCGGCCAAGTGTATGCGTGCTACGGATACCGTTCACCATAATTAGGGGAAGCCTAGAAGGCTGCATTTAGGAGGCCTTATGGGCATGGAACTATTTTTACTAATCGGGGCAGCCTGTGGTGCGCTTCTCACTCTTCTCACGCTAATTACTCTCATCGCTAAGCCGATCCGTAAGGTAGCAAGGCAGAACGATGAGTTCCGTGAGGACTGGTATGGAGTAGCGGCTAGGCCTGGCCGTGCTGCTATCCCTGGTGTGCCTGAGCGACTAGCCAGGATTGAGAAGGAACTAAACCCTAACGGCGGATCAACGCTGCGAGACAAGGTTGATCTCTTAGGGCAGAGGCTCGATGATCACATTAACGGCCATGGCGCATGACAAACAGATAGCCCGGTACCCGTCCGTAGTGGATAGGTACCGGGCTATTTCTGTTTCTGGGCTAGTGCTCCTCGGGTAGCCCTACCTCGCACTCAAAGATGGATGCCCAGAAGTTGACCAGCGTCGCCAGGGAGCCAGAGTGAATCATGCTGCGGACACCAGAGCGCAGCAGCCAGGCTGAGCCGTCAGGGAAGACGAGAGCCCATCCCACAACCTCATCGTCTCGCTTCATTACGATCAGCTCAGGCTTGGTGCCAGCCTCTACCGAGATGATCGGTAGCTCAGCCACATCAGACGTTCCCTGGCTCATCGGTAGCTCCTCTGATTCAGGTTCTTCATGGCATGACTGCTGCGCCACTCAGCGCCGAGTGTCATCGGACGGGCGAGGATCATGGTTGGCGTGTCGTCCTGGTGCAGGTGCCTGGCGTTGGGCATCCCTGGTGCGCTCTCACGGCTCAGGTACGCGCCTGTCCTGTGCGGGTAGGCGGTTGCGGAGCCAGTCACGTCTAGCGCTGCCTGAGGCCTTCTGCGGAGCCTGTTGAGCACACGAGCCAGGAAGCCTGTCCGGTAGTTGCGCCTCTGCTTGGTCACTCTGCCTCCAAGGTTGCAGGGGGTTACAAGAGGTCAACCCTACGCGTCATCCCCTGTAGGGGTAGGCACCTGATAGACGCGACATGCCTACTCAAACCACCCATAGCCTCTGCTCATGGCGCTTGAGGTGTACGGGGCAGCAGAGATACAAGATCGTCTTGGCTTGTCTCGCCAGCGCACCTACATTTTGATAAACAGGCGAGACTTTCCAGCACCAGCAGCCACGCTCAAGATGGGTAGCGTCTGGCTCAAGGCTGATGTTGAGAAGTAGATTGCGGAGAAGCGTCCTCACCTCAATGAGAGCGACGAGGAATCCTAAGATTTCCGGGGAGGACACCAAGGGTGCTCCTGCTTAACACCCCGGACAGGGAAAAGGGAGGCCTCTTAGGAAGCCTCCCTTTTTTCATTCCTCCGGTATCCACCCGTAGAGGGCTAACCACAACTCCCACCGCTTTGTGTTGTGCCTCAGGCAGAACCATGCTCGTTGTCTAGTAGAGACATGCACCATCCTGACAGTTGCCTCAGAAGGGCACAGGAAACACATGGGCATACTCCCAATCCTTCCGTGCCTGACGTAGGCGAGCAGTTAGCTCCTCAATCTCCTTCTGCCTCTTAAGAGCAATGTCTAGGGCTGTCTCAATACGCTTTTGCTGGCTCATCGGGTTTCTCCTCTTCCTCGTGGCCTTACTTAATACATCGGAACCAGTCAGGATCAAACTCGCTATGTTGGCAAAGAAAAAGAGCCACCCCGAAAGGTGACTCTCTTCCTCCTGGTGCTGTTAGTCGTCGTAGATCTCTGAGTAGGTGATGATCGGCTCACCCGTGTAGTAGGTCAGGGTGGTGATCTTCTCGTCTGCCAGGTAGTCCGTCTGGGTGGTCACACCCTCGTGCAAGCAGCCGCAGGAGAGCAGCACAGAGTTCATGCCCTCTGCCGCGCCAACCTCGGTGAAGTTCCAAACCTTGCGTGCCTCAAAGCCGTTGACCGGGCCGTGTGTGATGCAGGCTGGCTGGTTCATTCCGTGACTGCCTTTCAAGGAATCAGGTAGTGAGTAATCGGCCCGTAGGCGCAGAGGATGACTAGAGCGGTGAGGAAGCCGAAAGCCCACTGACGGCTAGTCGGCACAAAGTCACGCAGTCTCATACCCCTGCCCTCTTTCGGACGTTGAAGAGCCTCTTCGGATTGATGCCGAGAGTTTCGGCAATCTCGCCGATCTTCATTCCTTCGGCACGCATGGCCTCATAGGCAGCCAGGATTTCGGCATCGCTCTTCTGTGCCGATTCCGGATGTGCCGGAACGACGTGCCGACGCTGACGAGGCTTGCTGACCTTTGCCGAATCGGCAGGCTTCACATCGGCAACAGGCTCAGGATCGGCAATCGGCAAAGCCTCAGGAGCAGGGGAAACGTCAACCTGTGCCGATTCGGCAGGGGTAGGAATCGGCAGGGGAGTAGGAATCGGCAGGGGAGTGGTTTGCTGATTGCCGATCGGCAGAGCCTTCTTCTTTCCGGCACGCACAAGCACTTCCACGGTCAGCAGCAACGCGACTGCCGGCCATGCCGATACAACCCTGCTGATGATGTCTGGATCGGCAACGATCACGTTGGCTGCCAGGGAGGCAAGCACACCAACCAGGAAGGCCAGCCATGCCGATCCCTTCTTCTCCCTGCCGTCACCGAGAGCCAGGCTGGCGACGAGGATCATGCCGTCTACCGACAGAGGCAGAAGGGCTGACAGGAACGGGCCTTGACCAGCCATCAGGGCTAGCTCGTACATGTGGCTGTAGCTGCCAACAAGGGCAACCAGGCTGACAACCACAGTGCAGATGATGGATGCGACACGTCTCGCGTTCATGGGGGTGCTCTCCTCTAGTTGATCTTGTCTAGAAGATCGGCACTCCGGTGAATCAAACTCGTTTTGCCTGCTCAGCAGCCCTGTGAGGCGTTTGATAGTCCCGAGTGTGCGCCACGGCGCACAACTTCGTGGGCCGCCCGATCAGCGGCTACCCGGAGCCGCTGTGCCTGCTCACCCGGCAGGCCGCCGAAGCGCTGCGCCGGGTGCAGGACGCCGCGCTGGCCGGCGGCCACAGCCTCAAGGTGTACGACTGCTACCGCCCGCAGCCCGCCGTGGACGACTTCGTCGCCTGGTCGAAGCGTCCCGGCGAGCAGCAGACAAAGGCGGAGTTCTACCCGGACCTGGCCAAGGACCGGCTCTTCGCCGACGGCTACATCGGGGCGCCCACGGCGCACAGTCGCGGCAGCACCATCGACCTGACGCTTGTGGACGATCCCGCCGCCAGCCAGCGCGCGTACCGGCCCGGACAGCCACTTGTCGCCTGCACCGCACCCCGAGGGCAGCGCTTCCCCGACAACAGCATCGACATGGGGACGGGCTTCGACTGTTTCGACTCCCGGGCGCACACCGCCGACCCCCGCGTCAGCGCGACGGCGCGGGACAACCGGCGGTTGTTGCGGCGGCTGATGACCGACGCCGGTTTCGTCAACTACGACCGGGAGTGGTGGCACTACAGCCTGCGCGACGAGCCGTACCCCGACACGTTCTTCGCCGCTCCGGTCGCCCGCTCGTCGGTCGGCTGATCCTCGGCGGGTCAGGTCCAGTAGAGGATCCGGCAGGTCGGTACGCGGGCGGCCAGTTCGGCGGTGAACCATTCGCGCAGCTCGGCCATGGTCTCGCGCGGGTAGACGTACTTCACCGCGCCGAACCTGCCGTGTTTACGGCTGCGGGCCTCCTCGTCCATCTCCAGCCGGGTGCGCGGGTACCAGCCCAGCAGCACCTCCTTGCTGCCCGGCGTGAACCGGTGGGTGATCAGCTCGGCGGTCAGGTCCAGGTCCGGCACCCCGTCGACCGCCGCGCGGACCTGGTCGAGCAACTCGCCGTAGCGGTCCCGCCAGTCGGGCAGCGCGATGATCGGCGCGATGGTCAGCCCCACCGGGTAGCCGTCGAGCGCGAGCCGGCGCAGCGCGGCCAGCCGGTCCGGCACCCGGGCGGTACCGCCCTCGAACCGTTCGCTGACCGGGGCGCAGTTGACGCTGAACCGGACCCGGGTCCGGCCGGCGTGCGGCAGTCCGACGAAGCTGTCCACGTCGGCGTACTTGGTGGTCCAACGCAACTGCACCGGCGCGTCCCAGGCCGCGAAGTGTTGCACCGCCCGCCGCCAACTGCCGGTGAGGTGCTCCAACGCGAGGGGATCGGTGTAGCAGGACGCCTCGAAGGTGGTGCCCTCGTCGGCGCGTCGCGCGTTGCGGCTGGTCACCGTCCCGCGCCCGGCGTACCCGGTCAGCCCGGCCAGGATGTCGTCGAGGTCGGCGTACACCCGGGTCACCGGTGGGCCGGACAGCGAGCCGGCGAGGTAGCAGTACTGGCAGTGCGCGGGGCAGCCCTCGGCCAGGTCGACGCGCCAGTCGGCGCTGGGTGCGATCGGTTGCAGGGTGCGCCGCGAGGGTGGGCTCACCACGATCGCCATTGTCGCCTTGGCCCGCGCGTACGTCTCCCGGTCGGTCTGCCCGCGTACCCCGGTGAGCCGGTTGGATCGCAGGTGTTCCACCTCGATGCCCAGCGCCCGCACCCGTTCGACGATCCGTTGTCCGTGCGGGTGCTCCAGCGCGGCCGGGGTGGCCACCACCCGGTCCGGGGTCCAGCGGCGGGCGGGCCGGGCCGGCGGCGCGAGGCCGGCCAGGTCGCGGGTCGGCACCCGCTCGCCGCTGGCGTCGTGCGGCGCGGCGGGCACGTCGATGGCGAGGGGCTTGTCGACGTCGACGGCGTCCGGACTGGTCACCGGGCCGGGGTACCCCCTACCGCAGGAATCCCACCCGAAAGGTCGATCCGTGATTGACGTGATCAGGTCAGAGGAATAACCTTTCGTCTATCTGTAAACAATGTGAACAGATGTACCTCGACGCGGCGGCGCGCGTCCCCCAGCGAAGGGACGATCAGGTGATCGCAGAACTCTCCACCCGTACCAGACGGATCCTGTCGTTGTTCGTCGCCCTCGTCGTGGCGCTGACCGTCGGCGTCGCCGTCACCGCCTCGCGCTCCGCGCAGGCCGCGCCGACGTTCAAGGTGCTGGCCTTCTACAACGGCACCTGGGACGCCGCGCACATCGACTTCGTCAAGGACGCCCGGGCCTGGTTCCCGCAGGCCGCCAACCAGTACGGCTTCTCCTGGGAGGCCACCAACAACTGGGGTCTGCTGAACACCGCGAACCTGGCCCAGTACAAGGTCGTCATGTTCCTGGACGACGCGCCGCCCACCGCGCAGCGCGCCGCGTTCCAGCAGTACATGCAGAACGGCGGGGCGTGGCTGGGCTTCCACGTCAGTGCCTGGACCGACAACCCGTCCAGCTGGAGTTGGTACTACAACACCTTCCTCGGCACCGGCTCGTTCCAGACGAACACCTGGGGGCCGACCCGGCTCACCATGCGCGCCGACAACCGCACCCACCCGGCCACCCGCAACCTGCCCGCGACGTTCCCCTCGTCGATAAGCGAGTGGTACTCCTGGAGCAACGACCTGCGGCAGAACCCGAACATCGACATCCTCGCCTCGGTCGACGCGTCAAGCTTCCCGGTCGGCACCGACCCCAACCAGTCCTGGTACGGCGGCTACTACCCGCTGGTCTGGAGCAACAGGCAGTACAAGATGCTCTACGCCAACTTCGGCCACAACGCGATGAACTACAGCACCAACACCGGGCTGTCGTCGACGTTCGACAGCCCGCAGCAGAACCAGCTGCTGATCGATGGACTGCACTGGTTGGCCGGCACCGGCACCGTCCCTCCGACCACGCCCCCGCCGTCCGACGGCACGATCTCGCCGACCGCCTGGCACACGGTTGTCAACCGGGGCAACGGCAAGTGCGTGGACGCCCGCGCCGCGGCCAGCGCGAACGGCACCGCCATCCAGCAGTACACCTGCAACAGCAGTGCGGCACAGCAGTACCAGTTCGTACCGACAAGCGGCGGCTACCTGCGGGTCAACAACCGCAACAACAGCGCCCAGGTGCTCGACGTGACCGACCGGTCGACGGCCGACTCGGCGCCGATCCAGCTCTGGTCCTACAGCGGCGGCACCAACCAGCAGTGGCGTGCCGAACCGGAGGGCGGCGGCTACTACCGCCTGGTCAACCGGGCCAGCGGCAAGTGCCTCGACGTGCCCGGAGCGTCCACTGCCGACAGCGTCCAACTCATCCAGTACGCCTGCAACGGCACCGCGGCGCAGTCGTTCCGGCTGGTGCCACAGGCGTAGTAGCGCCCGGCCCGGTGATCGCCCCGACCCGATCGGAGCAGCCGGTCTGCCGCCCCGCCTCATCGGCCGGCACGACCGGAGGTCGGTCCTTCGGCTCCGTCACCTCGGCACCGGCCGGTGGTGGCGGAGCCGAAGCCGACCGGTCCCGGTCCCCCGTGCGCGCGCGGCGCGGTGGTGCTGCCGACTCGCCGGCTCTCACCTCGTGCGCTCCAGGAGGGTGATGCTCAGCAGCGGGTACCGCCACCGCTGCGTCTCCCGGTAGCCGGCGCTGATCCGCTGCCGCTTGCCGGGCGTCATGTCGTCAAGGGGGTCGGCCGAGGGGTCGGCCCCGACGACCCAGATGCGCGGCGGGGTGCCCAGGCAGGTGGCGTTCGGACACTCGGTGGCCAGGAACCTGCCGTCGCTGCGCTGCGGGGCGACGCGCAGCACGTCCGGGGGGCGGGGGACGGGCAGGTAGCGCTCGTAGATGTCCCGCGGTGACCAGGGGATGCTCGGGTGGCTGTCCGGAAACACCACGACATCGCCCGGTTGGTAGCGGGGACCGATGACCGATGCGATGCGGTACGAGTCCTGGCTGTGGCCGGCGTGGGCGCGAATGGCGACCTGTGCGGGAAAGGCCAGGACGGCCGCGAGGCCGACCGCGGCGATGGCCGGCGACCGCCCGGCGCGGACCACTGCCGACGCCGCGAGGACGGCCAGCGCCGGCAGCACGACCAGCGCGTAGCGGGCCACCCAGACGTGCACCTGGGTGCCGGCGAGCAACAGCAGCGCCATCGGCACGAACGCCGCGCCGGCCAGGCAGACGTACGCCGGGTCGCGGCGCACGCCCAGAACCGCGAGGACGAGGACGAGCCCACCGACGGCCGCGGAGTGGAAGAGCCGTTCCGGGAACGCCTGGAGGGCACTCAGGTCGACGAGCGCGATCCAGGACACCTGGGCGGTCTGTCCCCGTCCCCAGATCGACAGCGCGAGCGCCGGCAGTAGGCCGATGCCGGCCGCCGCCGACCACCCGCGCAGAACCTGCCGGCCCTCGGCCCGGCGGGAAAGCTGGCACCAGCCGACCGCGACGGTGTGACCCGCGAGCATCAGGAGACCATTGAGCGGATGCAGCGACCCCACCACGCCGACGGCGGTGGCGTACCCGGCGAGGTGACCGCGCGTGGGCTCGGCCAGCAGCCGGATCAGGTACCACAGGGCGACTGCGGCACCGAGGATCACCAGCGCGTAGGACCGGGCCTCCTGGGCGTAGCGCGACGTGACAGGCAGGATTGCGAAGAGCAGCCCGGCCAGCAGACCGGTCCCGGCGCCGCCGAGTCGACGCCCGAGCGCGCTCACCACCACCGTGGCGACGGTGCAGGCGGCGACCGAGGGCAGCCGCAACGCGGCAGTGGAGGTGCCGGCCACCGTGACGTACCCCTTCATCAGGGCGTAGTAGGGGGTCAGCACCGCGTCCACCGAACCGGCGAGTTGCCACAGTTGCGACCAACTCAACCGGACCGCGCCCCAGGTGGCCAGCTCGTCGGCCCAGAGCGCCGGACCGGTCAGGCGCCACCGGCCCAGCAGCAGCGCGACAAGCGCGGGGATCACCCAACTCGCCACCGCCCAGCCGGGCCGGGTGTCGCTCGTCTCCCGATCCGCGTCCACCCGGGATGGGTTCGCTGCGGCGACGACGGTGCCGGCGTGGTGCGACGGCCAGGTGGCGGTGATCGTGGTTCTCCCTGAACAGGGGCCGGAAGTGTCCGCGCGAACCTAGCCGCGTCAGGTGAGCACACGACGTCGCGGAGTCGGACAGCAGGTGAACGGGAGTGCCGGGCAAATCGGTTGCCCGGTCCGCGCCGGCCTGTTGGACTACCGGAGACCGCCACCAAGCCCAAGGGAGCACCAATGCGCGCTGCGTCGATGTCCGACCAGAGGGGACCTGTCGCCTACCTGAAGGACCTGACGCTGCGTGAAAACCCTGAACCTCGGCATCCTGGCCCACGTCGATGCCGGTAAGACCAGCCTGACCGAACGCCTGTTGCACGCTGTCGGCGTGACCGACCAGCTCGGCAGTGTCGACGCGGGCAGCACCCGCACCGATTCCCTGGCTCTGGAGCGGCGACGCGGGATCACCATCCGCTCGGCCGTCGTCTCCTTCGTGCGTGACGACGTGACAGTCAACCTGATCGACACCCCCGGCCACCCGGACTTCATCGCCGAGGTCGAGCGGGTGCTCGGGGTGCTCGACGGCGCGGTGCTGGTGATCTCCGCGGTGGAGGGGATACAGCCGCAGACCCGGGTGCTGATGCGCACCCTGCGCCGGCTGCGCATCCCGACGCTGATCTTCGTCAACAAGGTCGACCGGGCCGGGGCGGACCCCGATCGGGTCGTACGGGCCATCGCGGAGAAGCTCACCCCGGCCGCGGTGGCGATGGGCTCGGTGGCGATGCCGGGGACTCGGGCCGCCCACTGCTCGCCGTACGGCCCCGCCGACGCGGCCTTCACCGAACGGCTGCTCGACGTGCTCGCCGGGCCGGACGACGCGCTGCTCGCCGACTGGGTGGCGGACACGTCGTCGGTGCCGTACCCGCGCCTGCGCCGGGCGTTGGCGACGTGGACCGGCGGGGCACTGGTGCAGCCCGTGTACGCCGGCTCGGCGATCACCGGCGCCGGCGTGGACGCGCTGATCGCCGGGATCACCGAACTGCTGCCGACCGTTCAGGGTGACGTCGACGCCCCGGTCTCCGGCACCGTGTTCGCCATCGAACGGGGCCCGGCGGGGGAGCGGATCGCCCTGGTCCGGCTCTTCGCCGGCACCCTCCGGGTCCGCGACCGGGTCCGCGTCGGTACGGCCGACGCCGCGCTTGTCACGGCGATACGGGTGGCCACCCTGGGGGCCGACGTGGTGGCGTCGTCGGTCGGTGCCGGCCACATCGCCCGACTGTGGGGTCTGACGCACGCGCGGATCGGCGACCCGGTCGGCGTACCCCCGGAACGTGCCGGCGCGGACCGCCACTTCCCGCCACCCACGCTGGAGACGGTGGTGGTGCCGGAGCGCCCCGTCGACCGGGTCAACCTCCACGCGGCGTTGACCCAGCTCGCCGAACAGGACCCGCTGATCAACCTGCGGCAGAACGACAGGCAGCACGAGATCAGCGTGTCGCTCTACGGCGAGGTGCAGAAGGAGGTCATCCAGGCCACCCTCGCTGACGACTTCGGCGTGCGGGTGACGTTCCGGGAAACCACAACGGTGCACGTGGAGCGGGTGTGCGGCGTCGGTGCGGCGGTCGAGGTGATCGCGGTGGCGCCCAACCCCTTCCTGGCCACCGTCGGGTTGCGGATCGCGCCAGCGCCGACCGGCGCCGGTGTGCGTTTCCGACTCGGCGTCGAGCTGGGTTCGATGCCACCCGCCTTCTTCGCCGCCGTGGAGGAGTCCGTGCGACGGACCCTGCGCCAGGGTCCGCACGGGTGGGAGGTTCCGGACTGCGAGGTGACGATGACCCACGCCGGCTACTGGGCGCGGCAGAGCCATTCGCACGGCAGCTTCGACAAGAGCATGTCCAGCACCGCAGGGGATTTCCGTAACCTGACCCCACTGGTGTTGATGGCCGCGCTCACCCGGGCCGGCACGCGGGTCCACGAGCCGGTGCACCGCTTCCGGCTGGAGGTGCCAGGTGACGTCCTCGGCACGCTGCTGCCGGCGCTCACCCGACTGGACGCGGTGCCGACCGACACCGAGGTGCGGGGAACGTCGTACCTGGTCTCGGGCGAGATTCCGGCGGCCCTGGTGCACACGTTGGAGCGTCGCCTGCCCGCGCTGACCCGGGGCGAGGGCGTGTTGGAGACCGAGTTCGACAACTACCGGCCGGTGCGCGGCCCCGCCCCGGTCCGGGCCCGGTGGGACAGCAACCCGCTGGATCGCAAGGAGTACCTGCTCGCGGTCGCCCGCCGGGTCGGCGGCCGGTAACGGCGATATCCATTGCGGACACGCCGCGGTCCTCCTACTCTCGGCGGCACAAGGTCGACCGAGCACACCCCGAAGGGAGTACGCCGTGCCACGACGCACCCGCACCGCTGCCGCGCGGTGGCTGCCCGCTGCCGGCGCGGCGCTGCTCGGCACCACCACGACCTGTGCCTATCAACCGTTGCGGTGCAACGAGCCGGGGTGGCGCGACTGACGCGGGCGCTGACGCGTCCGCCGGCCGCCCATCCCACCGGGATCGGGCGGCCGTTTCGTATCCCCGTACCGCCGCCGGACACCACCTTGCGGTCATCGCACGACAGAAGGAGACCACAGTGGGATTCACCCCGCTGGCCGGTACCCGGGCACCCGTCCGGGTCTGGACCGACCCGTACGCCATCGAGCCGCAGGCCGCCAAGCAACTGCGCAACATCGGCGCGCTGCCCTGGGTGCAGGGCGTCGCCGTCATGCCCGACGTGCACTTCGGCAAGGGCGCCACCGTCGGTTCGGTGATCGCGATGCGGCAGGCCGTCTCACCGGCGGCGGTCGGCGTCGACATCGGCTGCGGCATGTCGGCGGTTCGTACCTCGCTGACCGCCGCTGACCTGCCGGACGACCTGGCCGGGCTGCGCTCCGCGATCGAGGCCACCATCCCGGTCGGCTTCGCACAGCGGGACCGGGCCGTCGACCCGCGTCGGATCCGGGGCCTGGAGCAGCGCGGCTGGGACGACTTCTGGGGCCGGTTCGCCGGGCTGGACCGCCGGGTGGCGCAGCTGGAGACCCGGGCGCAGCGGCAGCTCGGCACCCTCGGCGGCGGCAACCACTTCATCGAGGTCTGCCTGGAGCAGGGCGGCGCCGACGAGGGCCGGGTCTGGCTGATGCTGCACTCCGGGTCCCGCAACATCGGCAAGGAGCTGGCCGAACGGCACATCGCTGTGGCCCGGCGTCTCCCGCACAACGCCGACCTGCCCGACCGGGACCTGGCCGTGTTCCTCGCGGGCACGCCGGAGATGGACGCGTACCGGCGGGACCTGTGGTGGGCGCAGGAGTACGCCCGGCGCAACCGGGCCGTCATGGTGGCCCTGCTCTGCGGTGTGGTGCGCGAGCACTTCCCGCAGGTCTCCTACGACGAGCCGATCAGCTGCCACCACAACTACGTCTCCGAGGAGAGCTACGACGGGGTGGAGGTGCTTGTCACCCGCAAGGGCGCGATCCGGGCCGGCCGGGGCGACCTGGGCATCATCCCCGGGTCGATGGGCACCGGGTCGTACATCGTGCGGGGTCGGGGTAATCCGGACGCGTACTGCTCGGCCTCGCACGGGGCCGGGCGGCGGATGTCGCGGGCGCAGGCGAAGCGGACGTTCAGCACGGCGGACCTGGCCACCCAGACCGCCGGGGTGGAATGCCGTAAGGACGCCGGGGTGGTCGACGAGATCCCCGGCGCGTACAAGGACATCACCGAGGTGATGTCCCAGCAGGAGGACCTGGTCGAGGTGGTGGCGCACCTCAAGCAGGTGGTTTGCGTGAAGGGTTGAGCAGCCGCGCGGGTCGGGTCACCGACCCGCGCGGCAGGCGTCTCAGAAGCCGACGAAGACCCGGCGCAGGTCGTCGAGGCTGACCGGGCCGGTCACCTCCACCCCTTCGGGGGTGTGTTCGCGGCCCAACCGTCCGGTGGCCAGCCGCAGCCACGCCTCGGCCGGGGCCGCCAGCTCCCCGTCGGGACGCTCCGGCGCGTCGACGACCTCGACCTTCTCGCCCAGCCGCAGCCCGAACGTCCGATCGGGCGCGTGCAGCCGGACCAGCAGGGTCGCCTCCCGCCCGCCCAGCTCCTGCGGGCGGCTGGTCCAGCCCAGCATGCCGCCGACCTGGTCGAGCAGCAGCGTCACCGCGTCCGGCGTGACCGCCGCGAACGGGTTGAACGCCACCTCGGTGTCCCACTGGTGCAGGGCGAACTCGCTGAGCCGGAACCGGGCCGCGGTGGCCACGTCGACCGGCTCCGGCAGGAAGCCGAGATCGATCCGCAGCGTGGCCCGGGTCTCGGCGTCCAGCGACTCGTACGCCTCGACCAGCCGCTGGTTGGCGGCGAGGAACCCGGCGGCGTGCTCGGCCGGGGGCATCGCGTCCCAGCGCGCCCAGACGCCGCGGTTGAAGTCCCCGTCCGGGCCGGGCTTGCCGGTGCGGGCGGCGTCCAGCGTCGCCAGGTTGATCTCGGCGCCGCTGCCGAGGTGGCTCAGCACCTGGGACACCTGCCACTCGCTGGCCCCCGACGGCCGGAGCAGGTCGTCGTCCTTGAGGTCCCGCACGAGCGCGGCGAGCTCCTCGTGGCCCGCGCGCAGAGCCGTGATGACGTGGTCAGCAGGGGTCGACATGGATCTCCTTAACCGGATTCTCGACGTTTGTCGGGACGCTACCCGACGTGTCCGCCGACCGGTCCACTCCACGCTCGGAGGGTCCGGCCGGCGGCCACGCCGGTCAGCTCAGCCCATGTGCACTGTGGTGCCGGTCGGTACGTCCTCCTTGCGCACCTTGACCAGGACCACTGTGGCCAGGCCGGCGAGCACGATCAGCGCCGCACCCCAGGCGAAGGCCACCCGGTAACCGTGCACCAGCGCCTCGACCTGGGTGACCGGGTTCGGTGCCCGGCCGACCAGGTAGGCGGCGACCGCGCTGGTGTAGAAGGTGTTCAGCAGCGCGGTGCCCAGCGAGCCACCGATCTGCTGGGTGGCGTTGAGCGTCGCGCTTGCCGCGCCGGCGTCGTGCTCCGGCACCCCGACCAGGGCGAGGCTGGACAGCGGGACGAAGGTGAAGCCCAGCCCCAGGCCCAGGATCACCTGGGCGGGCAGCAGGTGGGTGAGGAACGAGGTGTCCGCGTCGATCTGGGTGAGCACCAGCATGCCCAGGGCGGCGAGCGCGGCACCGGCGACCATCAGCGGCTTGGCACCCAGTCGCGGCATCAGCTGGCTGGCGCCACCCGCGGCGATCAGCACACCGGCGGTGACCGGCAGCGACGCGAGACCGGCTTCCAGGGGCTTGTACTGCAGTACCACCTGGAAGTAGAAGGTCAGGAACAGGAACGCCCCGAACAGGCCGGCGCCGATCAGCGTCGAGGTGAGGAACGCCCCACCCCGGTTACGGTCCAGCAGGATCCGCAGCGGCAGCAGCGGGTGGCTGGAGCGCAGCTCGATCACCACGAAGGCGGCGAGCAGCACCACGCCCGCGGCGATGAAACCGAGCGTCGCGGTGGCGTCCCAGCCGTCCTCGGCGGCCTTGGTGAAGCCGTACACCAGGGAGACCAGGCCGGCGGTCACCACGATCGCGCCGGGCACGTCGTAGCGGGTGTTGCCGTGTGCCCGGCTCTCCGGCACCAGCGGAAGCGCGAACGCGATGGCGATGGCGGCGACCGGGATGTTCACCAACAGGCACCAGCGCCAGTCGGCGTACTCGGTGAGCACCCCGCCGAGCAGCAGACCGACAGCCGAGCCGCCGCCGGCGATCGCGCCGTACACGGCGAAGGCCTTGGCCCGCTCGGTGGCCTCGGTGAACAGCACGGTGAGCAGCGCCAACGCGGCCGGGGCAAGCAGCGCACCGAAGGCGCCCTGCAACGCGCGGGCGGCGAAGAGCATCCCACCGGTGGTGGCCAGGCCGCCCAGCGCGGACGCCAGCGCGAAGCCGACCATGCCGACGATGAACGTGCGCTTGCGGCCCCAGTAGTCGGCGATCCGGCCGCCGAGCAGCAGCAACCCGCCGAAGGCCAGCGTGTAGGCGGTGATCACCCACTGTCGGTTCGCGTCCGTGATGCCCAGGTCAGCCTGTGCCTGCGGCAGTGCGATGTTCACGATTGTGGCGTCCAGGACGACCATCAGCTGTGACACCGCGATGACCGCAAGCGCGATCCAGCGCCGCGGGTGCGGCGCGCTTGTCGACGTCCCGGCGCCGGGTGCGCCAGGTGCGGTCGAGGTGGTTCCGGGCATGGTGAAGCCTTCCGTGTTGCGGATGTCGGTGGGATCAGGCCTGGGTCGGGCGGTCGGGCTGGTAGCGGAGTACCGGGATCAGCACCTGGTCGACGACCTGGATGAGGAACGCGTCGTCGGCGGGCAGGCCGTGCGCGACGAGGCGGGACATGGTGAGGGCCGGCGCGAGGTCGTGGAACAACTCCCGTTCGCCGGCCTCGGGAGGGATCTCCCCACGGGCGGCGGCGCGGACCAGGATGGCGGTGCTGGCCACCCGCCCGGCCGGCAGCACCTGGTGACGGACCAGACGTTCCAGCTCGGGGTTGGTCCGCATGGCGAAGGTCAGCGCCTGCATCAGGTCGCAGTCGGCCACGCAGATGGCGGCCGTGGCCCGCAGCAGCTCGATCAGGTCACC
Source organism: Micromonospora sp. NPDC049044 (assembly GCF_040649215.1). Classification (NCBI taxonomy): domain Bacteria; kingdom Bacillati; phylum Actinomycetota; class Actinomycetes; order Micromonosporales; family Micromonosporaceae; genus Micromonospora; species Micromonospora sp. NPDC049044. The sequence goes on from NZ_JBEZFA010000011.1 coordinate 22,853, forward strand.
GCGCAGGCTGCCGGTGTCGGGCGGGTTGTGCACACCGACGTGCCGATCGCGCAGGGCGGCGACGACGAGCTCCGCCTTGCCGTCCCAGCGTCGGTAGATGGTGGCCTTGCTGACGTGGGCGCGGGCGGCGACGGCGTCGATTGTCATCCGGTCGAAGCCCATCTCGCCCAGCAGGTCGATGACCACGCCGAACAGGTCGCTGTCGGTGCAGCGGGGGACCCGGGCGGCCGGCACCCCGGCACCCGCTCCTACCTGCTGACCACCAAGCATCCTGTGCCCCCCCCGCGAAACGATGTCGTACCGACAGTAGTTCTGAAATGGTGAAGGTGCAGGTTTTCGTGAGTTGCGTCGCACCGAGTCATGGAAACGATTGCGTTTCGGGCGAGGGTCCGGCGGGTGAACTCGGTGCTCAGCCGCCGGGCGCGAGGAGCACCGGCACGGCCATCGTGTTGATCCGGGTGCCGTCGTGGGCGGACACCTCGTACACCTCGACAGTGCCCCGCTGCTCCCGGGCGGTGTGCCAGCCGACCACGACCCGGTAGCCACCCCGGCAGCCGCTGCCGCAACTGGCAGTGCCGAAACCGGCGGCCAGCTCCCGGCCGGCGGCGTCAAGCACGCGCACGCTCACCGTGGCCTCGAACACGTCGGCGGTGCCGGTGACGACGAGCGGGGCGGAGACGCGCTCGCCGGGAATCGGACCTACGACCACGATCGGTGGCAGCAGGTCCGCGTAGGCCGTCCGATCGACCGGGGCCGCGCCGTCGAGGCGGACCTGACGCACGCTGGGGAACTGGGTAAGCGTCCACACCACCTGCGCCTCGCGCAGCCGCCGGGTGACCGCGTCGCCACCGGGCGGCACCCGCAGCGTCGCCACGCCGTCGGCGATGCGCGTCACCTCGACGCCGGCCGGAAGCAGGGTGCTCATCCCGGTGGCGGCCTCCGCCGCCGTCGGCCCGTCGGCCAGTTCGTTGAGCGCCAGCCGGGACGTCGCGACAGTGGCCGGCCGGGTGCGCCGGGTCGGCACGAGTAGCCCGGCGCGGACGTACCACAGCTCGATGGTCACCACCTCGGCCCGGCGCGTGCCGGTGGACGCCGCCTTCGATGGGCCCGGTGTCCGCTGGGTGGGTGGTGGTCTCGGCCCCACTGTCGGGGTCGGGGCGGGTGCCGGACGGTAGGTGGGCGCGGCGCTCGGCGGCGACGCGGTGGGCGCCGGGCCGAGGTCACCGGAGCGGGGAGTGCCGCAGCCGGCGAGCAGGAGCGTCGCGACGAGCACCGGTACGCCCAGCCGCACCGCACCGCAGCCGCTCATCCCACACCGCCCGCCGTGCCGGCGGTACGCCCGACCCGCCCCGGGTCGGCACGGTCGTCCGGGCGCGGCACCCCTGGCTGCGCGCCGACGGGACCGTCGGCGGGCAGCTCCAGCCGGAACCGGGTGCCCTCGCCCGGTTCGCTGCGCACGCCGAGCGCGCCGCCGAGCAGGTTGGTGTGCTCCCGCGCGATGGCCAGCCCGAGCCCACTGCCCGGCGCGGAGCGCGCCGGGTCGACCTGGTGAAACCTGTCGAACACGCGGGGAAGATGCTCGGCCGGGATGCCGGGGCCCTGGTCGGTGACCTCGAAGACGACAAGGTCGCCCGCGCCGGCCACCCGCGCCGTGATCTCGCCACCGCCGTGCTCCACCGCGTTGGCTACCAGGTTGGCCAGCACGCGCTCCAGCCGACGCCCGTCGGTGCGCACCGTGACCGGGTCACCGGTGACCCGCACCCGCGTCGACCAGCCGCGCGCCGCGACGATGCCGTGCAGCAGCGCCACCGCGTCGACGGGCCCGACGGTCAACTGCTCCCGCCCGGCGTCCAGCCGGGAGATCTCCATCAGGTCCTCGACCAGCCGGCGCAGCCGGACCACGTCGTCGACAAGCAGCCGCGCCGCCGGCCGGGCGTCGTCGGGCAACCGGTCGAGGTGCTCGCGCAGCAGCGACGCCGCGGCCACCAACGCGGTCACCGGGGTACGCAGCTCATGTGCGACGTCGGCGGTGAACCGCCGCTCGCGGGCCTGCGCGGCGGACAGCGCCGCGATCTTCGACTCCAGGGCCTCGGCCATCTCGTTGAACGTCGCCGCCCAGACGCTGAACTCGTCGTGCCCGCGTACCGGCAGACGGGTGGTGAGCAACCCCTCGGTGAGCGCTCGGGCGGCCCGGCTGGCCCGGCCCACCGGCTCCAACGTGCGGCGGGCCAACGCGTGACCCACCCCGGCGGCGAGCACCACCACGAGCACCCAGCCGGCCACCAGCGCGGTGCGCAGCTGACCCAGGTCGGTGGCGACGTCGTCCTCCACGGTCAGCACGTACAGCTCGGCGGTCGAGCCCGGAATGCGCCCGCCGACCACCAGCAGCCGAGGACGTTCCGTCGGCGCGGAGCGCTGGTAACCGAGCCGCCCGTCCGCGACGACGGCCCGCAACCGGGTGCCCAGCACCGGGTCGTACGCGGGGTGCGAGGCACGGGCCGGGCCGTCGACGAGCAGCACGTGCCGACCGCTGGCCTCGAAGCTGGTGAGCAGTTCGGTGCTGCGCTGCTCGGTCAGCGGCAGGAACTGACCAGCGAGCACGAGCTGGTAGCGGGCGTCGGCGGCGGCCTCGTGCAGCGAGGCGTCCAACCAGGACTGCCGCAGCAGCAGCCCGGTCCCGCCGGCGAGCAGACCGGCTGAGACGCCGGCGACCAGGACGAACGCGATCGTCAGCCGGCGCCGCAGGCGGCCGGAGAGCACCGCGCGTCCGGCCATCGCCCACCCCCGTCAGGCCGTCGACAGTTTGTAGCCGGCGCTGCGTACGGTCCGGATCAGCCGTGGCTGCGCCGGGTCGTCCTCGATCTTCGCGCGGAGCCGCTGTACCGCCACGTCGACAAGTCGGGAGTCGCCGAGGAAGTCGTGGTTCCAGACCAGGTCCAGCAGCAGCTCCCGGGTGAAGACCTGGCCGGGTCGGCGGGCCAGCTCCAGCAACAGGCGGAACTCGGTGGCGGTGAGCGTCACCTCCCGGCCGTGCCGGCGCACCACGAAACCGTCGGGGTCGATCTCCAGGCTGCCGACCTCGATGACTGTCGACGGGGGCGGCACGCTCACCCGGCGCAGCACCGAGCGGACCCGGGCCACCAGCTCGGGCAGGTCGAAGGGTTTGCGCAGGTAGTCGTCCGCGCCGCACTCCAGCCCGACCACCACGTCGATGGTGTCGGTGCGCGCGGTCAGCATCAGGATCGGCACCTGGCTGGTCCGCCGGATCTCCCGGCAGACCTCGAGACCGTCCAGGCCCGGGAGCATGATGTCGAGCACGATGAGGTCGACCGGGCGAGCGCGGAAGGTCGCCAGGGCCTGCCGCCCGTCGACGGCCGTGTCGACCCGGAAGCCGGCGCGGCGCAGTCCGAGGGCGGCGACCTCCCGGATCGAGAAGTCGTCCTCGACCACCAGGACGCGGCCCTCCATCATCCGAGGGTAGACCCGGGGCCACGGTGCGTAGTCCTGGCGGAACGGTCGACATCGGTGGCCGGCTGGCCCCCGGTGCGGCGCCGTCCAACAGCTACGGTCAGGTGCCTTCGGCACCCCTGGACCAAGCTCACACGAAAGGGCACGACGTGAAACGTCATGGCTGCGTGATCCGACTCCGCCCCGAGCAGCGGGAGACCTACCTGCGGCTGCACGCCGCCGTCTGGCCGAGCGTCGAGAAGACGCTGCGCGAGGCGAACTTCCGCAACTACACCATCTTCCTGCACGACGACCTGCTGTTCGGCTACTACGAGTACGTCGGCGACGACTACGAGGCCGACCAGAGGTTGATCGCCGCCGACCCGCAGACGCAGGAGTGGTGGAAGCTGACCGACCCGTGTCAGGAGTCGATCGCCGAGCCCGGCTCGGGGAACTGGTGGGCCCCGATGCGCGAGGTCTGGCACCTGACCGACGAGGCCTGACCCGGGATGCTCGACCGCGTCGATCATGGAGTTGTGGTGCCCGATGCCGCGGTGTTCGCCGGGTTTGTCGCCCACCACAACTCCATGATCGACGGGGCGAGGGACGCGGCTTGCTCCGGCTGCGCGCCACGCGGTCGATCTCGCTGTCCATGCTCACTGTCGGTGGTGGATGTATCGCACTACGATGCGAGTGTCGAGGTTGGATCCACGGGGTCCGGTGGAACAACGGATCACCCAGGCATCGCGGGGGCGACGGTGACCGACGGTGGTAACAGGGGCGGTGCCGACAGGCGCGAGCACGCGACGACGCCGCAGCACCGTGGCGGCGCCGGGGTAACTGTCGCACTCGTGTTGTTGGCGGTCCCGCTACTGCTGATCATGTGCATGTCGGGGCTGGCGCTCGTCACGGCCATGGCTCCGTCCGAGCCGTGCCGGCCCCCATTCGTGCAGGATCCGTCGGAGTGCGGACCCGAGCCGTTGGCGTTGCTCCCGACCGCGTTGCTGGCGGGCGGCTACGGCACGGCGGCCATCGTCCTGGCCCTCAGAGCCAGCCTGCCGCCCTGGGTGCGCATCGGCGCCCTGAGCGTGGCGCCGGTGGCCGCCGTTCCCCTTCTCTGGGCGTTGTTCGTCTACCGCCCCTACTGACCGCGAATTTCTTCGGCAGAATAGGCGCGGGCCTGTCGATCGGGATCGGTTCCATTCGTAGCCCTGGTGAGAGCCCGCCAGCGCGGCGGGCCGCAGACCCGCTGGAGGGCACGATGACCGTCATGAAGCAATACCTGCTGTCCGTGCACTTCGTCGAGGGCGCGCCGGCCCCGTCCGACGAGGAGATGCAGACCATGTTCGCGGAAACCGGCCGGATCAACGACGAGATGCAGGCCGCGGGCGCCTGGGTCTTCGGCGGAGGGCTCGTCTCGCCGGACAGCGCCACCGTCGTCCGGGTCGAGAACGGCGCCACCACCATGAGCGATGGGCCGTTCGCCGAGACGAAGGAGCACATCGCCGGGTTCTGGGTCATCAAATGCGAGGACCTGGACCAGGCGCTCGCCTGGGCCGAGAAGTGCGCGGCGGCCTGCGGCCCGGTCGAGGTACGCCCCTTCGACGACCTGTCCCAGGCCTGAACAGGAGTCGATCACCCGACATGGACCTGGCGAGCATCTACCGCGCGGAGTACGGCCGCTGCGTCGCCACCCTGGCCCGCGTCCTCGGTGACATCAACCTCGCCGAGGAGGCGGTCCAGGACGCCTTCACCACGGCGCTGCAGAAGTGGCAGACCCCGCCACCCAACCCGGGTGCCTGGATCGTGACCACCGCCCGCAACCGGGCCGTCGACCGGCTCCGCCGGGAGTCGACCCGCGAGGCCCGGCACGCCCAGGCTCTGCTGCTGCACCACCAGGACGAGCCCCGAGAGGTGGGACCGGTGAAGGACGACCAGTTGCGACTCATCTTCACCTGCTGCCACCCGGCGCTCGGCCCGGAGGCGCGGACCGCCCTCACGCTTCGCCTGCTCGGCGGTCTCGACGTACCCGAGATCGCCCGGGCCTACCTGATTCAGGAGTCGACAGTCGCGCAGCGGATCGTGCGCGCGAAGAAGAAGATCCGGGACGCCAACATCCCGTACCGGGTGCCCGCCGAACACGAGCTGCCGGACCGGCTGCCGCCGGTGCTCACCGTGCTCTACCTGATGTTCAACGAGGGCTACGCGTCCACCGCCGGGCCGTTGATCAGAACGGAACTGTGCGCCGAGGCGGTCCGGCTCGCCCGGGAGCTCGCCGCGTTGATGCCCGACGAGCCCGAAGTGCTGGGCCTGCTGGCCCTGTTGCTGCTGACCGAAGCACGTCGTCCGGCCCGGCTCGGCCCGTCCGGCGAACTGGTGCTGCTGGCCGACCAGGACCGGTCACTGTGGAACCGGGCACTCATCGCCGAGGGGCACGACCTGGTCCGGCGGTGCCTGCGGCGCAACCGGCCCGGCCCGTACCAGATCCAGGCCGCGATCGGCGCCGTGCACACCGACGGCGCCGCCACCGACTGGCCACAGGTCCTGGCACTGTACGACCAGCTCCTCGTGATCGCGCCAACGCCGGTCGTCGCGCTCAACCGTGCCGTCGCCGTCGCCGAGGTGTACGGGCCGGCGGTGGCCCTCGCCGAGTTGGAGGGTGTCGACCTCCCGGGTTACCACCGGCTGCCCGCCACCCGGGCCGAGTTGCTCGCCCGGCTCGGACGCGACGACGAGGCGCGAGCCGCCTACGACCAGGCCGTGGCGCTGGCCACCAACGAGACCGAGCGGGCCTACCTGCAGACCCGTCGTACCGCACTGAGTCCCCGTGAACGGAGCACATCATGACCGCCACCTACACCGTCGACGTCTTCTCCAGCCTCGACGGCTTCGGCACCACAAGCGGCAACTGGGGCGGGTACTGGGGCAAACAGGGTCCCGAGCTGCTCGCGCACCGCCTGGCCGTCTACGACGAGGAGCAGCGCATGGTCATCGGGGCCCGCACGTACCGGGTGTTCGCGCAGCTGCTGGCGGCCAGCACCGAGGAATCCGAGGTGCGCGACGCCTGGGTGACCCGGATGAGGAGCCTGCCGGCGACTGTCGTGTCGAACACCCTGCGCGGCCCCCTCGACTGGCCGGACGCGACGGTCGTGCCCGGTGATGCCGTGGACGTCGTCGCCCGGCTCAAGGAGGAGTCCGACGTGCCGCTGCGATCGCACGGCAGCCTGTCGATGAACCGGGCGCTGATGGCCGCCGGTCTGGTCGATTTCATCCAGGTGACGATCTTCCCGGTGATCACCGGTCAGACCGGGACGGAGCCGATCTTCTCGGGGGCGGCCGACTTCGACCTGGAGCTGGTCGACAGCCGCATCCTCGACTCTCGGTCCCAGGAACTCGTCTACCGCCCCACCCCGCATGTCTGAGCCGTCCCGGCAACCGTCAGGGTCCGATCACCACTGGTGGGCCACGTCGAGCACGATCCGGCTGTGCGCGCCGGGACCGCTGAGGACGAACGCGCGGAACGGCAACCGCGCCCGTACGCCGACCGCGAAGGTGCTGTACCCCTCGAAACTGCCGCCGAAGACGACGTCACGCGCTGTCTGGTAGCGCAGCAGGTTCGCGACGTGCGCACCGACCGCGTACGGGACGGTGCCCTGGTGGGCGTCGTCGTACGCGGGTGCGCGCAGGGAGACCCGCAGCAGCGCGCCTCCGGCGGTGTACGGCGACAGCGCCAACCCTTCGCCCTCGGTCCACGTCTCGCCGTAGCCGATCGCGTAGCCGTCGACCGGGCCGGCGAACTCGAACACCACCCGGTCGTAGCAGTCGTGCTGGCCGGTGCGGACGTCGACCAGCGGGGCGTCGCTGAGCGCGCCCGCCGACTTCTCCCCGCTGCCCCAGGTGATGTCGCAGGACGCCGACCCGGTCGTGGTGCCGGCCGCGGTGCTGCTGCCCGCGCCGACGACCAGCCCGGCGAGGACGACCACCAGTGCTGTCAGGGCGCTTCTGATCCTCATCGTGGTTCTCCAATCGAGAGTCGGGACCACGTGGCGGCGGCGCTGCCGGTGGCCCTCTGCCGCCACCGTCGTCCTGCCTCGGCACCGGCACTTCGCCGTGGCGTAACCGCTCGGTAACAGTGGCCGGGGTTCAGTCGACAGTGGGCGGCCTTTCAAGCCTGCGCAGCGGGGAGCAGAACACCGGAAGCCAGGTCACCGCGTTCGTGACCGCGCCGACCACCAGCGCGGTGCGGACGCCCGCGTACTGTCCGAGCGTTCCGGCGAATACCGCGCCGATGGTGAGCGCCCCGGTGAGCAGGAACCGGAAGGTGGCGTTCATCCGCCCGAGCAACGCGTCCGGGGTGGCGCCCTGGCGGAGGCTGACCCCGATCACGTTGGCTACTCCCGTCCGCCAGGCCAACGCCAGCCAACCGGTCGCCGCCACCCAGAGCAACGGCCCGGTGTCGATCAGCGGGACCAACCCGCCGAGCGGCGCAACGAGCAACCCGGGCAGCCAGAGCGCGCGACCATGACCTATCCGTTCGGCGAGCGGGCGTGCGGTCACCGCGCCGAGCAGGGCACCGATCCCGCCCACGCCGAGGAACAGGCCGAGGGTGGCGGCGCCCAGCCCCAACTCGCGCAGGAACACCACAGGCAGCAGGGTGGTGGTCAGCTGCATGGTCAGGTTGATGCTCGCGGTCGAGAGGGCTAGCGGGCGGAGCAGGGGGTTGCCGGTCACGTGCCGGACGCCCGTGCGGAGCTGCTTGACGAAGCCGCCCGGGTCCCGAGCCGGACGTCGGCGGGGTGCTTCGACACGGATTCGGCCCAGAATCACACCGGACAGCACGAAGGTCGCCGCGTCCAGCACTATCGCGACCGGCGCCGTGAGCGCCTGTACGACGATCCCGCCCAGCCCTCGACCGGCGATCTGCATTGTCGCATTGGTGCTCATCATCAGCGCGTTCGCCGCCACCAGCCGGCTCCTGCCGACCACCTCCGGCAGATAGCTCTGCGCGGCGACGTCGGCGAAGACGGTGCCGACTCCGGTCAGCAGTACCACCACGTACAGCTGACCGATGGTCAGCCACCCGGCCCACCAGGCCACCGGCACGGATGCGACAAGCGCCGCCCGGGTGAGATCGGCGCTGACCAGGACGGCACGGCGTGGCAGCCGGTCGACCCAGACTCCGGCGGGCAGGCCGATCAGCAGGAACGCGGCGGTGCTCAGTGCGCCGAGCAGCCCCACCTCGCCGGGGCTCGCCGACAGCAGGGCCACCGCCAACACCGGCACGGCCAACTGGCCGATGTGGAAGCCGACACCATCGATGAGGGCGGCGGTGTAGAGCAGTCGGAAGGGTAGCGGCCAGCGGTTGGTCTGGTCCTTCGATCCGGTCGTCGTCGAGGCGGTGGTCATGCCGCCCACGGTGCCAGCAGCGGTGCTTCGCACCGATAGATTTGACTCTCGCCGAATCCGTCGGGGGCGCGAATGATGCTTGTCGGTCTGAACGCACGGGACCTGGCGATGACCCGATTCGCTGTGTCACCGCTCTGGGAGGCTGTGGCGAGCGTGCGGATCATCAAGCGACCGCGTCAGTTTCCCGAGCATCTGGCCTGGTACGAGCGGGCCCAGCCGCGCTTGGCGGGCGTACGGTGGCAGCTCTTCGCCGACCTGGTGCAGATCCCGACGCTGATCATCCCGACCTTCGTCTGCCCGCCGCCGGCCACCTCACAGCCCACCCTCGACATCGAGTTGGCGGCCCTCGTCGCCACCCCTGCCGACGCGGTGCGGGCCAGCCTCGACGCACTGTCCGGACCCCGGTCGTCACGTCTGGCGGCGCTCTACGCCGATCCGCCGGGTCACCTGGCGCGGCTGGCCGAGGCCATCCGGGCGTACGTCGACGCGGTCATCGCACCCTACTGGCCGCGGATGCGCACCCTGCTGGAGCGGGAGGTGCTCCTCGGTGCGCAGCGCATGGCCACCGACGGGGTCCATGGTCTGCTCAACCACCTCGATCCCTTTGTCCGGCTGGAGGCCGACACGCTGTCGGTGCAGCACCTCACCCACAGTGGCACGGTGCGACTCGACGGGCGAGGCCTGCTGCTGGTGCCGTCGGTGTTCATCGGCCGCCGGGTGTGGTCGAACTTCGGCTCTCCTGGGCAACCGGTGCTGCGCTTTCCGGCGCGGGCGGTGGCGACGCTCTGGGAACGGGACCGGAAACCGCACGGGCACGCGCTCGACCGGGTGCTGGGTCGGACCCGCGCGGCGCTGCTGCACGAGTTGGCCGTACCGACCTCAACCCTGGAACTGGCCGAGCGGTGCCGGCTCAGCGCGGGCACCGTGTCCCAGCACCTCGGCGCGCTGCGTGACGCCGGCCTGGTCGGCACCCACCGGGTCGGACGCTTCGTGCTCTACGCCCGCACCACCGCAGCCGAGGCGCTTATCGCCGCCGACGGTACGACCGTCACCTGAGACCTGTCGGAACGACCTGCCACGGCGCTGGCCCGCCTCGGCGGTATGACGCGGTGGCCGACAGCCGGTGCTCCGGCATCAACGGCCCGTACGAGATCTGCACCAACAACACAAACGGCAACTCCGGCGCCTGCTACGGCGACTCGGGCGGGCCGCAGGTGCGTCGGGTCAACGGAGTGTGGAACCTGATCGGCGCCACCAGCCGGGCCGGCAACAACAACTCCACCTGCGCCACCGGCCCGTCCATCTACGTCGACCTGCCGTCCATCCGGTCCTGGATCAACTCCCAGGTCGGCGGCCTACCGGTCTGACCACCTTGGACTGACTCTGCGGGCGGAGGACGCGCGATCGGCGACCTCCGCCCGCGGCGCGTGTTCTAGAGGACCGGGCCACCTGCGGCGGCGAGGGCCTTCAGGAATTCCCGGAGACGGCGCTCGCGGCGAAACCGCCCCTCGAAGAGGCCGATCTGCCACGCGGCGGGGCTGTCGACGCTGCTGCGCCAGTGTTCGGCCAGCTTCTGCGTGTCAGAGTGCGCTGTCAGCGCCTGCGCTGCCGCGGGTGGCAGGTCGAGGATGAGGAGCGGGCCGAAGGGGCTGTCGCGCTCCACACGAACGCCGCTGAGCGCACGGGCCGGCAGCCGCAGGTCCCACCAGGCCGGGTCATCGGGGTCGGCGTCGGTCAGTTCGTCGGCCCACACTCCGCGTAGTCGGCCGCGGACCTCCCCGTCGGTGACCGACAGCATCGGGAGCCCGGCGCCGCAGGCGTACCAGGCGCCCGCGCCGATATTCGCCATCAGCAACAGCAGGGGGGCAGCCACCACCACGGCGGGCACAGCGACGAACGGCAGCCACGCCGCCACCGTAGCCAGCGGCGCGGTCACGAGGAGGGCCAGGACCCCGGCGACCATCAGGCCGAGGACCCCGCTGACAGTCATCGGCCGCATCCGATAACCGGCCTTGATCGGTCGCAGCGTGCCGAGCACCCGCAGCAGGTTTCGACGCATGCGCAACTCCGGCGCGAAATCGACCATGCCGCCCTCTCGTTGCCCGCTGCGTTCCTGGCATCGTAGGCGAGCAGGGCGCGGCCGGCTGCCCTCCCGATGCTGGCACCGCTGCTCATCCGCCGCCGCACCGGGCCGGCCCCCGAGGCCGGCTGCCGACCAGCCCAACGCGGTCCACGAACCGGATCGGCTCGCCCGGGAGCGTGGCCGCCTCACCGCGCCGGGTACGCGCCCTCGCGCCTCGGGATGTCGTCGTCGTACGCCCCGACCGGCCCGCTGTAGCGGACCGTGCCCTGTGGGTACGGCCAGGCGTGCGCGGTGCAACCGTGCAGGCCCAGCGTCTGTTGCTGCATCACCGGTGCCGGCCGACCCCGGCCGGGGCATCGTTCGTGACCGAACCCGAGTTTGTGCCCGACCTCGTGGTTGACCATGTACTCCCGATAGGTGGTCAGGCTCGCGCCGTACCGGGGCACCCCCTTGACCCAGCGCGCCACGTTGAGCACGACCCGGGCGCCGTTGCGGCACGACGTGTAGCCCTCCGGCTGGTCCTGGCAGAGGGTGTCGCGGGTGCCGGGGGTGGCCAGGTAGATGGTGAAGTCGGTCGGCTCGTCGGGACCCACCCGGCGCAGCCGCCACCTCCCGCCCGCCGTCCACCCGCGCGGATCGTTCAACGTCGTGGAGATGGCCGTCGCGGTGTCGCGCACCGGCAGACCGCGGATGTCGCGTTCCACGGCGACCCGGTAGCGCAGCAACCGACCGCCTGTCGCGCCCGTGGATGCCGCCTCGGCGGGTGCCGTCGTCCAGCGGTTGCCGCCGGTGGCGGGGTAGGTGACCTCGACGGCCGGCGCGGAGCCGGGCGGAACACCGGCGACTCCGGCCGGCCGACCGGAGGCGGTGAGCGGGGCCGGCCCGCTGGTGCTCGGCTCGACGGCGACGGGAGCGGTGCCCGATTGCCCGGCGGCCGGCTGTCCACAGCCGGTGGGCAGCGCCACCACCATCAGTATCGCCGCTGAGGCGGTACGCCACCGGCGGGTAACCTTCGTCGACATGTCTCTCCCCTCGCGCGCCGATCGGCGGCGGCGCGGAGGAGAAGACGGGCGATGACTGCGAAAAGTTGACGTGACTTCGGCTCAACCTTTTCCGGGCCTCACCCGTCCCTAGCGGTGTGGCACGGGGGGAGGGTTCGACGGTGGCGCGGGGTGACGCGGAGTTCGTCGAGTTCGCCAGAGCGGCGTCCGCGCGACTGGTGCATGCCGCGTTCCTCATGACCGGCGACCACCACCTGGCCGAGGACGCCGCGCAGACCGCCCTGGTCCGCACCTATGCGTCCTGGTCACGGGTACACGACGACGACGCCTACGGGTACGCCCGCCGTACCCTGGTCAACCACCTGGTCGACGGGTGGCGACGACCGATGCGGGAGTATCCGACCGACGAGGTGCCGGAGCAGCGGCGCGACGACGTGGCCGACGAGGTGGCCACCCGGCGCTGGTTGATCACCATCCTCGGCGCGCTCAGCCCTCGCGAGCGGGCCATCGTCGTGCTGCGCTACTACTTCGACCTTCCGGAGGCGCAGGTGGCTCGGGAACTCGCCGTATCCGTGGGCACTGTCAAGAGCACGAGTTCGCGGGCCCTGGAGAAGCTGCGCAGCGCCGCGCCGCGCACGGCTGACCGGGCGGCACGCCGATGAGCGAGTGGGACCGGCTCCGCGACGCCATGCGGGCCACCGAGCGCCCCGAGGCCGTGCTCGACCTGGACCTGGTCATGCGCGAGGGCCGGCGGCTACGCACCCGTCGACGGATCCTCGGAGCGGGGGCAGGCACCTTCGCGGCCGCGCTCGTCGCCGTCGTCGTGGTGGGGGTCGTCGCCCGGCCGGGTGATCCGCCCGCACCCGAGCGCCCACCGCCGGCCGCCGTCGCTGGGCCGTCGGCCGGTGTCTCACCGACGGTTCCGGACCCGCTGGAGCCGACGGTGGCCGGCGACGAGCCGCCCCCGAAGCCCCTGGGTCAGGTGATCGACACCGGGGTGCGGTACGGCACCGACCGGCGGGTCTACTACGTCGTCGGGGTGTCCGTACCCCGTGCGCCGAAGGTGACGATCGGGCTGGCCGCCGGCCGCCAGGCGCCGGGCGGCGCACTGACCACGGACCTGCTGATAAACGACGTCGAGGGAGCCGACCGTAGTCCCGGGTTCCACGAGATCGGCTACGACGAGAGTTCGTCGACCACGCCGGTGCCGACCTTCGGCTACTTCGTCGGCCCCGCCCATCGGATCACCGGCACTGTGGGTGGCCGGCAGGTCGACGCCCGACTGGCCCGCTGGAGTTTCGACAAGCAGGTGGTGATCTTCTGGTTCGAGCCGACCCGGTTGACCCCGGGGGAACGGCTCGACGGCATCATCGCCCGCGACGTCCGCGGCCAACGGCTCTGACGCGCCGCGTGGTCCCTCAGGCCGAACCTGTCAGCCGGCGCTCGATAGTCACAGTGGTGCCCTCCGCGGTGGAGATCAGCCGCACGTCGCCGTAGGCGTTCATCAGCAACGCGCCGCGTCCCCGGTCCATCGCTGGCCGACGGTCCCGCCAGGTGCCGAAGTCCCGCACCGAGATCCGGATCAGCCCGCCGCCCGCCTGCAGCCGGACCTGTACCTCCGGCCGGCTGGGCCGCTGCGCGTGCTCGACCGCGTTGTTCGTCGCCTCGGACGCGGCGAGCAGCAGATCTTCCACCAGGTCCGGGTCGACGTCGAGGTCGTCAAGTGCCAGCCGGACGTCGCGACGCATGGCAGCTGCCGAGGTGGGCGTGGACGGGTAGGTCCACCCGACGTCCAGGACGTCGCCCAACCCGATCCGGTCGGTCGGGGCCGGCGCCAGCACCGGCGGGTTCGGCCCGGGTGCTACCGACCGGGGCGGCGCGACGGCGGTGACCGGGTCGGGTCGCGTCGGCGCCACCTCGACAGCCGGTGCGTTCGCGTCGCCGCTCGGGCGGCTGCCGGCCCGCCGAATGCCGGCCCGGACCCGGGCGATCAGCTCAGCTGCGGCGAACGGCTTCACCAGGTAGTCGTCGGCGCCCAGGTTCAGGCCCTCCACGCTGGCCTGCCCGCCGGCGCGGGCGGAGAGCACCAGCACCGGCAGGGACCGGGTCGCCGGGTCCGCGCGTAGCCGCCGGACCAGGTCGAAACCGTCGAGCACCGGCATCATCACGTCGGTGAGGAGCAGGTCCGGCGGTTCGCGGCGGATCTCGTCGAGAGCCTGCCGGCCGTCGGTGACCGCCCGCACCCGCCAGCCCTGCCCGGTGAGCAGCCGGCTGAGGTACGCCCGCATGTCGGCGTTGTCGTCGGCGATGAGGATCCGCGCGCCGGCCAACTCGTCCACGGCCGGACCGGACACGTCGCCAGGCACCGTCGGGTCGCCGCCCGGCTCGGTGAGCCAGCCCATCGCCTCCTCGACGGTGGCCCGGGCGGCGTCGCCCCGTCCGACCGACGCCGGTCCGGTCCCCGCCGGGCGACCCGCCGTCGCCCAGGGCAGCGCGACGGTGAACGTGCTGCCGACACCCACGCTGCTGGTCACCCGGACCGTGCCGCCCTCCAGTCGGGCCAGCTCGTACGCCAGGGCCAGGCCGATGCCCGTACCCTCGTGGCTGCGGGCGCGGGCGCCCCGGACCCGGACCCGGTGGAAGCGTTCGAAGAGCTTCGGCAGGTCCGCGTCCCCGATGCCGATGCCGGTGTCCGCGACGGTGAGGCGGACCTCCTCGTCATCGGCTTCCAGGGCCACCCGGATCCGGCCGATGAACGTGTACTTCAAGGCGTTCGACAGCAGGTTCGTGACGATGCGTTCCCAGTTGACCGGGTCGACCGCGACCGGCCGGGGCAGTGGCGGGCAGACCACCTCGAGGGTCAGCCCGGCCCGCTCCACGGCGGCCCGGAACACGCCGGCGAGCTCGGCCGTGAGGGCCGCGAGGTCGACCACCCGGGCGTCGCTGCGGGCGCGTCCGGCCTCCAGGCTGGAGAAGGTGAGCAGGCTGTTGACAAGTGTCAACAGCCGGGTGGCGTTGCGCCAGGAGGTCTCCACCCGCTCCCGTTGCGCCACCGGCAACGGCGCTGTGGCGTCGGTGAGGGCGTCGGTGAGCGGGCCGAGGATCAGGGTCAGGGGGGTACGGAACTCGTGGCTGACGTTGGCGAAGAAGTCGGTTTTCGCCCGGTCCAGTTCGGCAAGCGCCTCGACCCGACGCCGCTCTTGCTCGTACTCCTGGGCGTTGCGCAGCGACACGGCGATCTGCTGGGCCAGGAGCTGGTAGAAGGATCGGTACGCCTCGTCGAGCCCCCGGCTGGGGCTGACCCCGGCCAGCAGGACGCCGAGCGGCTGGTCCTCGTCGCCCGAGGGCAGTGGCAAGGCCAGCGCGCTGCGGACCGGGTCGCCCCACGGGCCGCCGGGCACCGACAGCCGGTCGGCGATGTTGGGCACCGCCGTCGGTCGGCCCCGCGCGGCATCCGCGAGCCCCCACCCGTCCGCGACCCGGCCGGTGTCGGCCAGCTCGACGGTGTCCGGTAGCGCTCCCTGGTACCCCTGGTCGCCGCCGGTGCAGGCGACGTGCCGCAGCACCGTGCCGTCGCGCAGGTAGATGGCGGTGAACGGCACGTCCAGGGGGTGGCCCTCGATCGCGTCGGTCAGCCGGACGCTTGTGGCGGGCACGTCGACGGTGCGTCCGTCGCCGAGAACTGACAGGTCCCGCAGCAGTCGCAGCCGGCGTTCGCCGACCACCTGTTCGGTGACCTCGCTGCACACGGTGAGGATGCCGACGGTGCGGCTGTCGTCGTCGCGGACCGGGGCGTGCGAGACGCTGAAGTACGCCTCCTCGCGGTAGCCGGCCCGCTCCAGCAGCAGCTGCAGGGCGGGGACCCAGGTGGCCACTCCGGTCTCGGTGGCCTGGTCGATGAGCGGGGCGAGGACGTCCCAGCCCTCGGCCAGGGTCACCCGTACGTCGTCGCCGAGCGCGGCTGGGTGTTTGTCGCCGATCAACGCGGAGTACGCGTCGTTGTAGAGCTGGGAGAAGCGCTCTCCCCAGAGCAGCAGCATGGGGTACCGGGACGAGAGCACCATCCGGACCGCGGCGCGCAGGCTCTGCGGCCAGCTGGTCACCGGGCCGAGTGGGGTACGGGCCCAGTCCAGCTCTGCCATCAACCGGCCGGTGTCACCGCCGCCGGTGAACAGGTCGGTGCCGGGTCCTGTCACGCCTGATCCGGCCCCATCGCAAGCCCCCGTTCCGGGCCCAACGACCCCTGCTGGCGTACCTACCCATCCTGGCACCTCTACTCACCTGTGCCGACGCCGGTACCTACCACCGAGGCGGCGGGGGTTCGACACGAACGACCGATGCTTGCGACATCGACATCTGTAAGTGTCTCGGGTATCTCCCCCCAACCCCGAGGAGCCCCCATGAGAGGCAGAACGCTGAGCGCGGGTGTCGCGCTCGCCGTGTTCGCCGGCATGACGGTGACGCTGGCCGCCCAGCCGGTGACCGCGTCGCCCACCACCGCGACAGTGGCCCGGCCGATCGCCGCGTCCGCCGCCGCTCTGGCCGCACCGGACGTCGCCGTCAGCAACGTCCAGGCCCACCTGACCCAGTTCAACTCCATCGCCAGCAGCAACGGCGGCAACCGCCGGGCCGGCTCGGCCGGCCACAGCGCCTCCCTCAACTACGTCAAGACCAGGTTGCAGTCGGCCGGCTACACCGTCACCGAGCAGTACTGCTCCAGCTGCACGTACCCCTCGAACAACCTGCTGGCGGAGTGGCCGGGCGGGCCGGCCGACCAGGTGGTCATGTTCGGCGCGCACCTGGACGGCGTCTCCGCCGGGCCGGGGATCAACGACAACGCCACCGGCTCGGCGACACTGCTGGAGAACGCGCTGGTGCTGGCCGCGCAGAACCCGACGATGACCAAGCGGGTCCGGTTCGCCTGGTGGACCGACGAGGAGCAGGGGCTCAACGGCTCCCGGTTCTACGTCAACTCGCTCAACTCGACCCAGCGCGGTTATCTCACGGGCTACTACAACTTCGACATGGTCGGCTCGGTCAACGGCGGCTACTTCATCAACCGGGTCACCTCGAGCACTGCCGCGCCACTGAAGGCGTACTGGGACTCGTTGGGTCTGCAACCGGAGGAGAACGTCGAGGGTCAGGGCCGCTCCGACGACTACTACTTCCAACAGGCGGGCATCCCCACCTCGGGCTACGCGGCCGGCGCCAGCGCCCGCAAGACCAGCTCGCAGGCGGCCAAGTGGGGCGGCACCGCCAACTCCGCGTACGACCCGTGCTACCACCGGGCCTGCGACACCACCGCCAACGTCAGCGCCACGGTGCTCAACCGGGCGGCCGACGGGGTCGCGTACGCGCTGTGGCAGCTCGCCGTCAGTGGTGGCACCCCGAGCTGCACCGGTGGTCAGGTGGTCGGCAACGGCGGGTTCGAGAACGGCAGCACGCCGTGGACCGCGTCCTCCGGAGTGATCACCAATTCGAGCAGCAAGCCGGCGCGGACCGGGTCGTACAAGGCGTGGCTGGGCGGCAACGGCCGCTCCGGCACCGAGAGCCTCACGCAGTCGGTGACCGTACCGGCCGGTTGTGCCAGCTACACGCTGTCGTTCTGGCTGCGCATCGACACCGCCGAGACCACCGCCTCCACCGCGTACGACAGGCTCACCGTGCAGGTGGGCTCCACCACGCTGGCGACGTACTCGAATCTCAACGCCGCCGCCGGCTACGTCCAGCGCAGCTTCAACGTGGCCGGGTTCGCCGGTCAGACGGTGACCCTCAGGTTCACCGGCACCGAGGACTCGTCACTGCAGACCAGCTTCGTGATCGACGACGTGGCGTTGCAGGCGAGCTGACCGCGTACCGCCAGGGGCGGGCCGTCGTCGGTCGAACCGGCGACGGCCCGTCGCGCCCGAGCGGCGGCGTGGTCAGGGCAGCTGCGGGTAGAGCGCGGACACGCCGCCGGGGAATCCGGCCTGCACCCGCCGGCTGACCTCGTCGGCGACGATCTCGTACGCGTCGGCCTCGATGCCGTCCACCGCGAGCCGGGCGATCACCGCCGGGTCGGACTTCGGGCCGGTGACGGTCGCGGCCATGTCGGTGTCCAGATAGCCGACGTGCAGGCCGGCGACCCGGACGCCCCGCTCGGCGAGCTGGAGGCGCAGCGCGTTGGTCATCGCCCACTCGGCGGACTTGGCGGCGCCGTAGGCCCCGTGGATCGGGAAGTTCACCCAGGACAGCACGGACAGCACGTTGAGGATCGTCCCGCCGCCGTTGCCGGCAATGAGCGGCGCGAAGGCCCGGACCATGGACAGGGTGCCGATGTAGTGGGTCTCCAGCTCCAGCCGGATGAGGTCCAGGTCACCGTCGATCAGGTCGGTGCGGGAGTCGATGCCGGCGTTGTTGATCAGAAGGTTGACGTCCCCGGCCAGTGTGGCGGCGGCGGCGACCGAGGTGGGGTCGGTGATGTCGAGGCGCACCGGCGTCACGCCGGGCAGGTCGACGGTGTCCGGGTTGCGCGCGCCGGCGTAGACGGTGGCGCCCCGGGCGAGGAGTTCGGCGGCCAGGTGCCGGCCGAAGCCGCGGTTGGCGCCGGTGACGAGGGCGGTGCTTCCTGCGATCTTCATGGCGGTGACGCTATCCCACCTGACTTCTGTATGCCAAAGTCAGCCATGTCACGGAGCTGCCCCGGTCCGATCGGGAATACGACCGGGATGCGGTCACCACGCGACCGGTGACGACTCGTATCCTTTCCGCGAACATCCGCACGAGCCGAGAAGGGAGACGGTGTGAGCAATCAGGCCGAGACGTTGGAGTTCCAAGCCGAGGCGCGTCAGCTGCTCCAGTTGGTGGTCCACTCCATCTACTCGAACAAGGACGTCTTCCTGCGGGAACTCATCTCCAACGCGTCCGACGCGCTGGACAAGCTGAGGCTGGCCACGCTCGTCGACAAGGACCTCGTCGCCGACACCGACGACCTGCACGTCGCCCTGGAGATCGACCGGGACGCCCGCACCCTCACCGTGCGGGACAACGGCATCGGCATGACCCGCGACGAGGTCGTCGCGCTGATCGGCACCATCGCCAAGTCCGGCACCGCCGAGCTGCTGCGCCAGCTGCGGGAGTCTTCCGACGCCCATGCCTCGCAGGACCTGATCGGCCAGTTCGGCGTCGGCTTCTACGCCGCGTTCATGGTCGCCGACCGGGTCACCCTGCTGACCCGCAAGGCCGGCGAGACCGGCGGCACCCGCTGGGAGTCCACCGGCGAGGGCACGTACACGATCGAGGAGGTCGACGAGGCACCGCAGGGCACCACTGTGACCCTGCACCTCAAGCCCGCCGACACCGAGGACAACCTGCACGACTACACCGCCGAGTGGACCGTCCGCGAGATCGTCAAGCGCTACTCCGACTTCATCGCGTGGCCGATCCGGATGACCGTCGAGCGGCCGGGCACCGACGACGCCCCCGCCACCAGCGAGGTGCAGACGCTCAACTCGATGAAGGCGCTCTGGGCGCGGCCCCGCGACGAGGTCGACGCCGCCGAGTACAACGAGTTCTACAAGCACGTCAGCCACGACTGGGCCGACCCGCTCGAGGTCGTGCACATGAAGGGCGAGGGCACCTTCGAGTACGAGGCGCTGCTCTTCCTGCCCAGCCACGCCCCGCTGGACCTGTTCTCCCCGCAGGGCCGCCGCGGCGTCCAGCTCTACGTCAAACGCGTGTTCATCATGGACGACTGCGAGGCGCTGGTCCCCACCTACCTGCGCTTCGTCAAGGGCGTTGTCGACGCGCACGACCTGTCGCTGAACATCTCCCGGGAGATCCTCCAGCAGGACCGGCAGATCCAGATCGTCCGCCGTCGCCTGGTCAAGAAGGTCCTCGCCGCCGTCAAGGACCTCAAGACCAACCACGCCGAGCGCTACCGCACCTTCTGGACGGAGTTCGGCGCGGTGGTCAAGGAAGGGCTGATCGACGACACCGACAACCGCGACACGCTGCTGGACATCCTGTCGGTGGCCTCCACCCACGACCCGGCCGAGCCCACCGATCTGGCCGGCTACGTGTCGCGGATGAAGGACGGCCAGAACGACATCTGGTACGCCACCGGCGAGTCGCGGGCCGCCATCGAGAACTCTCCGCACCTGGAGGCGTTCCGGGCCAAGGGTCACGAGGTGCTGCTGCTCACCGACCAGGTCGACGAGGTGTGGGTCGAGCGGGTCGGCACGTACGACGGCAAGACGCTGCGCTCGATCGCCAAGGGCGAGATCGACCTGGACACCGACGAGGAGAAGCAGCAGGCCGAGGCCGAGCGCGAGCAGCAGCGACAGGAGTTCGCCGCGCTGCTCGACTGGCTGGGCACCACCCTGACCGACAGCGTCCGGGAGGTCCGCCTGTCGTCCCGGCTGACCACCTCACCGGCCTGCGTCGTCGGCGACGCCCACGACCTCACCCCGACCCTGGAGAAGATGTACCGGGCGATGGGGCACGAGATTCCCCCGACCAAGCGGATCCTGGAGATCAATCCCGGTCACCCGCTGGTCTCCGGGCTGCGCAAGGCCCACGAGCAGGGCACCGACACGGCGGCTCTGGCCGAGACCGCCGAGCTGCTCTACGGCCTGGCGGTGCTCGCCGAGGGTGGCGAGCTGACCGACCCGGCCCGCTTCACCCGCACGCTCGCCGACCGGCTGGCGCGCACCCTGTAACTGGCGTGACTCGTCGATCATGGAGTTGTGCTGGGCGACAAAGCGCCCGTCGTAGGGCGCAACGGGCACCACAACTCCATGATCGACGGGGCTGGACCGCCGCGGGTCACTGACCGGGAATCACCAGACCGGACTCGTAGGCGACCATCACCGCCTGGGCGCGGTCGCGCAGGTTGAGTTTGGCGAGCAGGTTGCCGACGTGCGTCTTCACCGTGTGCTCGCTGAGGTGGTGGTGGGCGGCGATCTCGGCGTTGGACAGACCCGCCGCGATCAGGCGCAGCACGTCCGTCTCGCGAGCGGTGAGCGCGGTCACCGCGGCGGCCCGCGCCGGATCCGGGTGACCGCGCCGGTGCAGTTCGCCGATCACCCGTGCGGTGACGCCGGGGGCGAGCAACGCGTCGCCGGCGGCGACCACGCGGACCGCGTTCACCAGGTCGGCCCGGGGTGCGTCCTTGAGCAGGAAGCCGCTGGCGCCGGCACGCAACGCCGCGTACAGGTAGTCGTCGGTGTCGAACATGGTCAGGGCGAGGACCCGGCTCGGCGTACGGGCGCAGACCTGGCGGGTCGCGGCGACCCCGTCGAGGACGGGCATCCGCATGTCCATCAGGACGACGTCGGGTCGGTGGTCGAGAGCGGCACGCACGGCGCCCGCGCCGTCGGCGGCCTCGGCGACCACCTCGATGTCCGGCTCGGCGCCGAGGATCGTCGCGAACCCGGCCCGGAACAGGTCCTGATCGTCGGCGAGCACGACGCGCAGCATCAGCCGACCGCCGACGCCGGCAGGGGCAGGGTGGCGGTGACAGTGAAGCCGTGCCCGTCGGACGCCGGGCCGGTGCGCAGGCTTCCCCCGCAGGCCTGGGCCCGCTCGCGCATGCCGACGATCCCGTACCCGGGCATGCCGGTGCCGGCCGCCCGGTCGCCGCTGCCGTCATCGGTGATCGACACGGTGAGCGAGTCAGGTGCGTGGTCCAGCAGGACGTGGACCGATCGCGCCCCGGCGTGCCGGACCACGTTGGTAAGGGACTCCTGCACGATCCGGTACGCCGCGACCCCGACGTCCGCGGGTGGCGCGAACGGCGACGGGGAGGCACCCCCGAACGGCGTCCCGGAGGTGACCTCGAGGACGGCGTCGAGGCCGGTGGCGCGGACACGGTCGACAAGGACGGGGAGCTGGGCCAGTCCCGGCTGGTCGAACGGTTCGTCGGCGGGTTCACGCAGGCTGCCGACCGCGCGGCGCAGCTGGGTGGCCGCGTCCCTGCCGGTGGCCGCGATGGCGGCGAACGCGGCGTCGGCGCGTTCGGGTTGGTCGCGCACCAGCAGCGGCCCCGCCTCCGCCTGCACGACCATGACGCCGACCGCGTGGGTGAGGATGTCGTGCAGGTCGCGGGCGATCCGGGCGCGTTCGCGCAGCACTGCCGCCGCGAGGTCACCGGCGACGCGGCGATCCCGTTCGGCGCGGGCCTGGGCGTGGGTACGGCGGGCCCGGGCGCTGGTCCCCAGGGCGTACGAGAAGAGGTAGGCGACCGACAGGTAGCGCAGCACCTCCACGTCCGGGTGCGGATACAGCAGCGAGAACAGCAGGCCGGCGGCGGTGAGCACGATGCCGAGCAGGCGGACCGCAAGCGAGGATCGCGCCGCGAACGTGTAGACGCAGACGAGCGGGCCGACCGGCAGCAGCGGGGGCGCGCCGAGCGAGGCCGAGACCGTCGTGGCGACCCCCACCACGACGGCGACCGGGACCAGCGCGCGGTCCCGCCACAGCACCGGGACCGAGGACGCGACCGCCAGCGGCAGCACCCACCAGGCGGGTGGCCCGTCGGCCACGGCCGGCAGCACTGTCGCGGCGACGGCGGCCACCGTGACAGCGAGATTGACGTACCGCTTCACGTCGGCAGTATCGTCCGGCCCGGTTCCTCCGCGCCTCCCTCCACAGGACCAGAACACCTCCACCGCGTACGGCGATCCGCACCGGCCAACCCTCGCCACACGATTGGCGCATGATGACGATCGTCGCCGCGCTCCTCAGTGGCCTGCTCTGGCTCGGCGGGTGCGGGCTGCACCCCGTTGCCGCGTTGACCTGGCTCGCCCCGATCCCGCTGATCCTCGCCTCGGTGCGGGTACGCCGGAGGACCGCGCTCGGCGCGACGATCCTCGCCTGGTCGATCGGGCAGCTCGACATGGTCAGGTACTACCACGGCACCCTGGGCCTTCCGGTCCCCGCGGTCGCCGCCGTGCTCGGCCTCGGCCTCGGCCTGGCGGCCGGCACGGTAGTGCTCGCCCGTGCCCTGCTGCTGCGGGGGCGAACCGTGCGCGCCGTCCTCACCGTGCCGGCACTGTGGGTGCTCGGCGAGTACGCGGCGTCGCACCTGTTCCCGCAGGGGGCGTGGTGGAGTCTCGCCTACACGCAGGCCGACGTCCGGCCGGTCATCCAGATGACCGCGCTCACCGGCGTCTGGGGCGTCACCTACCTGCTGCTCGCCGTCCCGATCGCTGTCGCCGCCGTGCTCGGCAGCGCACTGCCAACAGGCACCGGCCGGCTCGACCGCACCGCCCTCGCCTGCCTGCTCGCCCTCCTGCTCGGCGCCGGCGGGTGGTCGGCCTGGTCACTGGGTCGTTCAGCCGACCCGGCCGAGCCGCTTACCGTCGGTCTGCTCGCCCTGCGGCAGTCCACGGACGGGCTCCCGATCGACGAACCGTCCGGCCGGGACCTGCTCGCCCGGTACGCCGCGCGGGTGGCGGACCTGACCGCCCGTGGGGCACGGATCGTGGTGCTGCCGGAGAAGGTGTTCGCCGTGACGGACACGACCCTGCCCCTGCTCGTGGACGCGCTGCGGCAGGCCGGGGCCCAGATCGTCGTCGGCACGGTGCTGTGGCGGGCCGGCACGGCCAGCAACGTCGCGCTGGTGCTGGACCCGGATGGCGGCGTCACGACGTACCAGAAACAGCATCTGGTCCCCGGCCTGGAGGAGTGGCTGACGCCGGGCGACGACGACGTCATCGTGAACGGGCGGTTCGGCGTTGCCATCTGCAAGGACCTCGACTATCCCGGCCTGGTCCGGCGGTATCGGGCGGAGGGCGCCTCGGTGCTGCTCGTCCCCGCCCTGGACTTCACCTCCGACGGTTGGCTGCACGGTCGCATCGCAATGGTCCGGGGTGTGGAGAACGGAATCACAGTGGTCCGCGCCGCCGAGTTGGGCCGGCTGACGGTAAGCGACGGCGGCGGCAGACTGCTGGGTGACGTCAGCGCCGGTGACGCGGAGTTGCTGGTAACGGCCGCTCCGACCACCGGATGGGGCACTGTCTACTCGCGTACGGGAGATTGGTTTCCGTTGTTGTCCCTGGTCTTGTTGGTCGTCGCCGTCGAGGGGTCGGCGTCTGGCTCCAGGAGGACAGCTGATCGCAAACGGTCCATGGTGGTCACTGCACAGAGTCACCAGGCCCGCAACCGCTGAGCGGACTCTCCAGCGTGCCCCGGTGAAGAAGTTCACAGGGGTTGGGCGATCGTCACCGACCGTGCCTAACGTCGGTCGGGTTCGCCAACGCGGACACCACGGCCGGCAACGCCAAATCCTGCCCCCGGTCGTCGGAACCCAGTCACCGGGCAGGAGCGGGGGACCCACACGTTCCTCGGTGCATGTCACCTCGGGGTGAAGCCGCCACCGTGCGGCCGGGCTCCTCGGCCCGAACCCGACAGCTCACCTCGCCGGCGTGGAGGAAGCTCACATGACGTCTGTCTACACCCCCCGTCATCGACGGGTCACCACCCGCCGCCTCGCCGTCGGCACCCTGGCTGTCGGTGCGGTCACCGGCGCCGTCGCCCTCTTCGGGCCGGCCGCCCCGGCGCAGGCCGCGGTCAACTGGGACGCGATCGCCAAGTGCGAGTCCGGCGGCAACTGGAAGATCAACACCGGGAACGGCTACTACGGCGGACTGCAGTTCTCCCAGAGCACCTGGGCCGGTTACGGCGGCAAGAAGTACGCCGCCCGCGCCGACCTGGCCAGCCGCGGCGAGCAGATCGCGATCGCCGAGAAGGTACTCGACGGGCAGGGCATCGGCGCCTGGCCGACCTGCGGCAAGAAGGGCGGATCGACCGGCGGCTCGGCCACGAAGTCGACCAAGCCCACCACCAAGTCGACCAAGCCCACCACGAAGTCGACCAAGCCCACCGAGCGGCCGTCGCGCGGCGAGCAGCCGGCGACCCGCAGCCACGAACGCACCGCGCCGACCACCGGCGGCCAGACGTACCTGGTCAAGCCGGGGGACACCCTGTCGGAGATCGCTGACGGCCACCGGGTGACCGGCGGTTGGCAGGCGCTGTACGAGCACAACCGGCAGCTGATCGGGGCCGACCCGGGCCTGATCTTCCCGGGTCAGCGGCTCAGCCTCTGATCGTTTCCCGACGCAGCGGCTCAGCCTCTGACGGATGACACGCGAACGCTCGGCCGGATCACCGGCCGAGCGTTCGTGCGTGTGATGCCAATCAGCCCCGCGCGCTCGTACCCCCGGGGGAAGGCCGTCACGCCGCGGACGCGGACGCCTTCGGCCCTCGGTGCGACGTGACCGGACCGGCGTTCCAGCCCCACCGGGGAGCCGGTGCGCTGCTCTCCCCGGACCAACCCGTGCCGCCCTCCTCGCTGTCGCCGCCGTCGGTGGTCGTCTCGACCGGGGCGGGTGTGCTGCGGGCCAGGCGTATCGACTGCTCGGCGCCGGCGCGGGCCGCACAGGGCCAGGACTGCCCGGCGCACTGGAGGTTGCGGCAGTGACCCTCGTCGTCCGGCTCGTGGGCGCTCAGCACATCGATCGCCAACTGCCAGAGCAGCGGGTCGGTCACGTCGTGCGGGCGCTCGGCGTTGCGGCTCACTCGGTTGCTGGTGTCGTCGGACATGCTGGGTCCCCCCTTGTCAGGCTGTACCCCCCAAGGGTCACCCGTCAGCCGCCGGCTAAACCGCCGACCTGCTGTGATGTGTCTCCGATCGCACCTCTTCGGATGGACACCGCACGCAGATCGGTCAATCCGGCAGCAGCGGCATCTCGACGCCCGGCTCCCGGCCGAGCAGCACCGCCCGGGTGAGCGCCGCCGATCCGAACCGGTCGCGGACCGCGTCCACAGCGGCGTCCAGCTCCGCACCCGGGTCGCTGTGGAACGGCAGCTCCGGCTGCACCGGGCTGTCGTCCAGATTGCCCACCGAGACACCGATCAGCGTGACACCACGACTGTCGATCTCGGGCTGGGCCGCCCGCAACAGCGCCCGCGCGGCGGCGAGCAACGGGGTCGTGTCGGCTGTCGCCTTGTCCACTGTGTGCGAGCGGGTCGCCCGGGTGTAGTCGCCGAAACGCAGCCGCAGCACCACTGTGCGCCCGGCCCGCCCGGCCGCGCGCATCCGCCGGGAGACCCGGTCGACAAGGCCGGCGAGGATGGCGTCCAACTCCGCCGGGGCGTGCGGGCTGCGGCTCAGTGCGTGCTGGGCACCCATCGATCCGCGTCGTCGACCGACCTGCACCGCGCGTGGGTCACGGTTGTGCGCCAGGGCGTGCAGGTGCCGCCCGGAGCCGGACCCGAGCAGAGACACCAACGCGGCCTCGCCGAGCCGCGCCACCTCGCCGACGGTACGGATCCGGTGCGCCCGCAACTTCGCCGAGGTGACCGGGCCGACGCCCCACAGCCGCTCGACCGGCAGCGGGTGCAGGAACGCCACCTCGGCGTCCGGTGCGACAACCAGCAGCCCGTCCGGCTTCGCCACCCCACTGGCCACCTTCGCCAGGAACTTCGTGCGGGCCACCCCCACCGTGATCGGTAGGTGGACCCCGGCCCAGACCTCCCGGCGCAGCCGCTCGGCGATCTCGGTCGGCGACCCGACCAGCCGCCGCAGGCCACCCACGTCCAGGAACGCCTCGTCGATGGAGAGCCCCTCGACAAGCGGGGTGGTCTGCCGGAAGATCTCGAAGACCGCGCGGCTCGCCGCCGTGTACGCCGACATCCGGGGCGGCACCACTATCGCCTCCGGGCACAGCCGGCGCGCCTGCTGGCCACCCATCGCGCTGCGTACGCCCCGGGCCTTCGCCTCGTAGCTGGCCGCGAGGACCACGCCCCCGCCGACGATGACCGGCCGCCCGCGCAGGCGCGGGTCGTCACGCTGCTCGACCGACGCGTAGAACGCGTCCAGGTCGGCGTGCAGGATGTGGGCGCCGGACGACACGTACACATGTTCGCATGACGTCCGGCGGCGACGGCGGTGAGCTGGGCGAACGCCCATGTCAGTCCAGGCAGAACTCGTTGCCCTCGGGGTCGGCCATGACGAGGTGACCGGCCCCCAGCGGGGGAGCGGGCTCGTGCCGGGTGAGCCGGGTGGCCCCGTGCGCGACGAGCCGGTCCGCCTCCGTTTCCAGGGCCGCCATCCGCTCGTCGCCGGCCAGCCCGGGAGCGGCCCGCACATCGACGTGTACCCGGTTCTTGACCTGCTTGGGCTCCGGCACTCGCTGGAAGAACAGCCGAGGACCCGAGCCGTCGGGGTCGACCACCGCCGAGGCGTCGTTGCGGCGCTCCGGGGGCACTCCCATCGCTTCGAGGGCCTGGTCCCACGACTCGAAGTCTCCGGGGGGAGGCTGCACCTGGTAGCGGAGCGCCTCGGCCCAGAACGTCGCCAGTGCGGCCGGGTCGGCGCAGTCGAACGTGATCTGGATGTCGCGGGCCATCTCGGCTCCCTGTTTCCTGGTCTGGTCGGTCATGGTCCGAAGCCTCTCGCGGATAGCGGACAGGGATGTTCCGCTATCCGTGAAACGATCGACGGATGAGCGTCGAGGCGACCACCGAGCGGGTCCTTCGGCTGCTGGCGCTGCTGCAACGGCGACCGTCCTGGACGGCCGGCGAGCTCGCTGCCGAGCTGGGGGTCACCAGCCGTTGTGTGCGCCGTGACGTGCAGCGTCTGCGTGCGCTCGGTTACCCCGTGTACGCGACGGCGGGCGTGGGCGGTGGTTACCAACTCGGTGCGGGCACCCGGCTGCCGCCGCTGCTCCTCGACGACGAGGAGGCGATCGCGACAGCGGTCTCCCTGCGGCTCGCCTCGGGCGGCACGGTCGCCGGGGCGGGGGAGGCGGCGCTGCGGGCGCTCGCGAAGCTCGACCAGGTGATGCCGGCGCGGCTGCGCGCCGAGGTGCGGGCCGTGCACGGCTCGACGGAGACCCTGATCGGCCCGGTGGCCGAGATCGACGCGGAGTTGCTGGTGACGCTCGCACGGGCCTGTCGCGACGCCGTGCGGGTCCGGTTCAGCTACGCCGCCCGCGACGGCGGGGCGCAGGAGCGGACTGTCGAGCCGGTCCGGATGGTCACCACGGGTCGCCGCTGGTATCTGATGGGCTGGGACGTCGACCGCGACGACTGGCGCACGTTCCGCCTGGATCGGATGGCCGCCGCGGTGGCGACGACCTGGCGGTTCCGGGCCCGCGACCACCCGGATCCGGTCGCCTTCGTGCAGCGGTCGGTGACTGGGGCGCCGTACCGGTATGTCGCCCGGGCGCGGGTGCGCGCCCATCCCGACCGGGTGCGGGCGGTGGTGCCACCCCAGGTGGGGCGGGTCGAGGAGGACAGCGACGGGTGGTGTGTGCTGGTCGTCGGCGGTGAGAGCCTGGACTGGCTCGCCGCGCACCTCGCCCGCCTGGATTACCAGGTGGAGGTGTTGGAGCCGCCGGAGCTGCGCGAGGCGGCCGGGCTGCTCGCCCGCCGCCTCGCGGCGATGGCCGGGGCGGCGTCGCAGCGCAGCGTGTAGTGGCGCAGCGACACCGGACTGCCGTCGGGTGTGGTCCACGGTGCGGTGCTGACGTCGGTGCACAGCCAGCCGGTGCGCTCGTAGAGGGCAATAGCCGCGGTGTCGCCGGAGGTCACGTCGAGCACCAGATCAATGCCGCGCGCGCTCGCCCACTGCCGTGCCCGCGCCAGTAGCGCGCCGCCCAGCGCCAACCCTCGGGCGGCCGGCGCCACGAAGAGACGCGCGAACTCGGCCGTTGGTCGGGCGGGCAGCCCGCTCGCCGGGCTGGGCACCCGGTGCACCGCGACGTGCCCCACAATGGCGGCGGCGTTGTCAGCGTCGGCGTCGGCGTTGTCGGCGGCGACCGCGACCCAAGCGCGAGCCGGGTGTGGTTCGCGCAGCCAGCCGTGCGGGTCGGCGGGCCAGTTCAGCGGATACCCGTCGACCCGGTGGACCTCGGCGAGGGCCGCGACACACCCGTCGAGGTCGGTAGCGCGCCGGCGGCGGATCCGCGGCGGGATCACAGGTCGTCGAACGGGCGGGCGTAGCGGAACTCGCCCCGGATCGATCCGCGCCACGCGGTGAGCGGCCGCGCCATGAAGTACTGCGGACCCCACGGCTGCGGCGGCGTGACCCCCACCTCGACGGCCGGCCCGAAGCCGAAGCGCGGGTAGTACTCGGGGTGCCCGAGCAGCACCACGAGGGGCTCGTCGCGGGCGTCGGCCGCACCGAGCACCGCGTGCACAAGCGCGCTGCCGACGCCGCGCCGCTGCCATTCCGGCAGCACACCGAGCGGCCCGAGGCCCAACGCCACCGGCTCACCGCCCACCCGGCCGCGGGTGGCCACCACGTGGCCCACCACCTGGCCGTCCGAATCGACAGCCACCAGGGAGTACGCGGGCAGCCAGCCCTCGTCGGCCCGCAGCGCGTCGACAAGGGTCGCCTCGACCGGTAGGGCCTGGCCCCCGTCGTTCCCGTCGCCGCCGGTTCCGCCGAACGCGGCGGCGTGCACCGCCCGGATGGCGTCGACGTCAGCGGGTGTCTCGCGTCTGATCAGCACCGCGCCACGATACGGGTGTCCCCGGCGACGACTCCACGCGTTTATCCCGCCGAACGCCGTGCGGGCCGGGTCGGGCGTGGGTCAGCCGACGGCGGTGGCCGAGGGTGGGGCGCTGCCGCCCTGCGGTGCCTGCGGCGTCATCAGGCGCACGATCGTCGCCTGGTCGGCTGCCGAGGGCAGACCCCAGTGCGGCTGGTAGCCGTACACCTCGTGCAGTGGGGTGGAGCCGGTGCGGCCGTCCAGGATCTCCACGGCGTCGGTGCCGATCAGGCCGGGGTGCTCCACGCCGCAGGCCTCGGCGACCTTGGTCAGGTCGCGGCGCAGGGTCCGCAGGTAGTTGGCCGCCCGGACCGACTTCGACGCCGGGTCCAGGCCCCGTGCCAGCCAGGCGTTCTGCGTCGCCACCCCGGTGGGACAGGTGTCGGTGTGGCACTTCTGGGCCTGGATACAGCCGATCGCCAGCATCGCCTCCCGACCCACGTTGACCAGGTCGCAGCCGAGCGCGAACGCCACGACGGCGTTGTCCGGCAGGCCGAGCTTGCCGCCGCCGGCGAAGACCACCCGCTCGTGCAGGTCCCGCTCGGCGAAGATCTTGTAGACCCGGGAGAAGCCCTGCTGGAACGGGAGCGACACGGAGTCGCTGAAGATCAGCGGCGCGGCGCCGGTGCCACCCTCGCCGCCGTCGATCGTCACGAAGTCCACGCCCCGGCCGGTGTCGCGCATCAGGTCCGCCAGCTCCCGCCAGAAGTCCAGGTCACCGACCGCCGACTTGATGCCGACCGGCAGGCCCGTCTCGGTGGCCAGCAACTCCACCCAGTCGAGCAGGCTGTCACAGTCGGAGAACTCGGCGTGCCGGGACGGGCTGACGCAGTCCTGACCAGCCGGGATGCCCCGGGTGGCGGCGATCTCGGCGGACACCTTCGCCCCGGGCAGCAGCCCACCGAGGCTCGGCTTGGCGCCCTGGCTCAGCTTGATCTCCAATGCCCGTACGGGTGCGCCGGCGACCAGGTCCTTCAGCCGCTCCAGGCTGAACCGGCCGTGCTCGTCCCGGCAGCCGAAGTACGCGGTGCCCAGCTGGAAGACCAGGTCGCCGCCGTTGCGGTGGTACGGCGACAGGCCGCCCTCGCCGGTGTTCTGTAGACAGCCGGCGAGCGCGGCCCCCTTGTTCAACGCGGTGACGGCATTGCCGGAGAGCGAGCCGAAGCTCATCCCGGAGATGTTGACCACCGACTCCGGGCGGAAGGCGCGGGCTCGCCCCCGGGCCGCGCCGAGCACCTTCGCGCAGGGCAGCCGCACGTCGTG
This sequence comes from Micromonospora sp. NPDC049044, assembly GCF_040649215.1. NCBI lineage: Bacteria > Bacillati > Actinomycetota > Actinomycetes > Micromonosporales > Micromonosporaceae > Micromonospora > Micromonospora sp. NPDC049044. The sequence goes on from NZ_JBEZFA010000011.1 coordinate 53,593, forward strand.
TCCGGCGGTCGGGGTCGACGGCGGCACCGCCCGGCCGAACGTGCGGTGCTTGATGATCGGGTAACCGCGGGTGTGCTCGATGTCGTTGTCAGTGCCGAAGCCGAAGTAGTTGTTCTCCTGCTTGGCCGACGCGTACACCCAGCGGCGCTGGTCGCGGGTGAACGGGCGTTCCTCGTCGTTGCCGGCCACGATGTACTGCCGCAGCTCCGGCCCGATCGCCTCCAGCAGGTAACGGGCGCGGCCGAGCACCGGAAAGTTGCGCAGCAACGCGTGGTCGCGCTGGATCAGATCCCGCGCGGCGAGCGCCGCGACAGCGGCGGCAGCGGCGGGTACGGCTCGACGGGCCCATCTCATACCGAGGACTCTTTCCGCCGGGCCCGTGGATCAAACCGGCGAGCTGGCTGGTGGCGGTGCGGGGCGGCCCCGCACCGCCACCGGCGAGGCTCAGCGGTGCCGGTACGACTCGCGGACCGACCCGCCGACGATGGTGCACCACGTGCTCGTGCTGAGCTTGCCGTTGCGCGGCAGCCCGTGCAGCGCCTGAAGGTCCTGCACGGCGGCCCGGGTGGCGTGGTCGTACGCCCCGGTGACGGTGACCGCGTACCCCTTGGTGGCGAGGATTTCCTGCACTGCCGTGACCGGCGCACCGGTGGCGTGCTGGTCCAGCTCCGGCGCGAGGGTCTCCCAGGTCGGCGGGGTGAGGGTCGCGTCCACGTCCACCGCAATGCCGTTGCGGGCCTGCCAGTCCTGCACGGCCGCCACTGTCGCGGCGTCGAACGTGCCGCTGACCGTCACCGTGTAGCCCCGGTGGACGAGCAGGTGCTGCACCACCCGGACGGAGGGGGAGTTGACGAAGCGCCAGAGGTCCGGCCAGCGACGCGCGGGCACGTCACCGAGCGTGGTGCCGAGGGCGGCGTGCACCCGCCGCCGCAGGTCCGGGAACTGGCGGTAGAAGGCGGCGCCCGGGCACTCGGTGGTGCGGAAGTCCCAGTGGCCGAAGATGTCGAACGCGTGCAGCCCGTACTGCCGGCAGACCGCGACGCAGAGCTTCACCAGGGAGTCGGTAAGCGCCTTCGGCGGCGTCTCGGTGACGTAGGTGCCCTCGTTCTCGATGCCGATGGCCCGGCCGTTCTCGCCCGGGCAGTGCGCCGAGATCATCTGCCGGTCGCCGGCTTCGAGGCGCTCCAGGCTGCCCCGACGGCCCTCCAGCACGTAGCCGCCGCGGCTCACCGTGAAGTGCTGGCCGGTGTCCGACCACCCGTTGCCGTCCATGTGCAGGTCCTGGCAGTCGTGGGCCAGCTTGACCGCCTGCTCGCGGGAGTAGTCGGTGACGTTCGGGAACGCCATGTGGTGCACGATGATCTTGTTGGTGGCGATGGCGCTCACCGACAGCGGGTCCTTCGGCGGGCGGGCGGCCCACTCGTCGCAGCTGATGATCCAGTCGAGGTCGGTGCCGGGGGCGGCCTGGGCCGCCCCGGGGAAGGCGAGTTCGCTTCCGACGACGGCGACCGTGGCGGCGCCGAGACCAGCGCGCAGCAGCGTCCGCCGGTCCACTTCGGAATTGTCGACGTGCATCGTGTCTCCTCCTGCGGCCGACGGCGGGGGATGAAAAGTAGCTCCAGTGGCCGCACGTATCCCGGAGGATATTGCCAGGGCTTGCCCGCGCGCTAGGGGTCCCGGTCCGTGATCCAGCTGATCGGGCCGGCAGTGGCTGGCGTTTCCCCACGTCGGCTCGGGGGTAGGTCGGGGACTGACCATCCCCGGCTGCGCGTAAAGGAATGACCAGATGAGTGACAACGTCAGCGACGCGGTGGGCGACGCCCTCCGTTCGGTGATGCTCTTCCTGCCCAAGGCCGTCGCGTTCCTGGCGATCCTGGTGGCTGGTTGGCTGATCGCCAAGGCCGTCCTGAAGATCGTGGAGAAGGTCCTGGAACGGGTGGGCTTCGACCGCGCCGTCGAACGCGGCGGCATCCGCCGCGCGTTGAGCCGATCCCGGTACGACGCCAGCGACATCGTCGCGAAGCTCGTCTACTACGCGGTGCTGCTGTTCACCCTTCAGCTCGCCTTCGGCATCTGGGGGCCGAACCCGATCTCCGACCTGCTCGCCGCGGTGATCTCGTGGTTGCCCCGGGCCTTCGTCGCGATCGTCATCGTCGTGGTCGCCGCCGCCATCGCCAACGCGGTGAAGGACATCATCAGCGGCGCGCTCGGCGGGCTGTCCTACGGCCGGGTGCTGGCCACCATCGCCTCGGTGTTCATCCTCGGCCTCGGCGTCATCGCCGCGCTGAACCAGATCGGGGTGGCCACCGCGGTCACCACGCCCGTGCTGATCGCCGTGCTGGCCACGATCGGCGGCATCCTCGTCGTCGGTGTCGGCGGCGGCCTGATCCGTCCGATGCAGAGTCGCTGGGAGTCGTGGCTGACCCGCGCCGAGCAGGAGTCGCGGCTGATCGCCGAGCACACCCACGCGTACCGGGCCGGTCGCCGCGACGCCGAGGCCGAGCTGGCCCGCCGGTCGGCCACCACCGGTGGCGCGGAGGCCACCCAGGTGGTGACCCGGCCCGCCGACGCCGACACCACCCAGGTGGTGACCCGGCCCGCCGACGCCGACACCACCCAGGTGGTGACCCGGCCCGCCGACCCGGAGGCCACCCAGGTCGTCCACTTCCCGGTCAGCTCCGACGTCACCCAGCCGGTCGGTCGCGGCGCCGGCGACACGACGCCGACGCCGGCCCGGCCCGCCGCGACCGACGACACGACCCAGGTGGTCAGGGGCTCGGCCGACTCGGACGTCACGCAGGCGGTGGGCACCGGTGTCGACCCCGACGCGACCCAGGTGGTCCGGGGCGGCACCGATCCCGCGGTGCCCGGGCAGCGGGCCAGCGACGACAGTGAGACCACCACAGTCATTCCGCCGGTGGACCGGCGCTGACGCAGCAGTACGGGGCGGGGCGGGATCGATCTGATCCCGTCCCGCCTCGCGTTGCCCGCCCCGCTCGCCCGGCACGTCGAAAGCGCTGGCCGTGGCCGCGCCGGTTGTCTAGCATCGCGGGCATGACCTGGCGACATTGATCCAGCAGCGTCGGCCGAAACCGTGGGCCGCCACGGGCACCGCACGTCCGGTGTCCGTCTCCACTCCCACGGGAAGGCCAAATGATCCCCAGCGCCACCCGCGTGCCCGACCCGGCGGTCCGCCGGCTGACGACCACCCTCTACGGGTACGCGTTCCTCAGTGACCTCGTGCTGCTCTACCCGCTGTACGTGGTGTTCTTCATCGACAGCGGACTGTCGGTGGGGCAGATCTCGTCGCTCTTCGTCATCTGGTCGGTGGCCGGCATCCTGTTCGAGGTGCCCTCCGGTGCGTGGGCCGACGTGGTGTCCCGACGGCTGCTGCTGTGCCTCGGCCCGCTGGTGGCCGCCGCCGGGTTCGCGCTCTGGGTGCTGGTGCCGTCGTACCCGGCATTCGCCGTCGGTTTCCTGCTCTGGGGCGCGGGTGGCGCACTGGTCTCCGGTGCCCAGGAGGCGTTGGTCTGGACCGAACTGGACCGGCTCGGCGCGACCGGCCGCTACGCCCGGGTGCTCGGCCGGGCGCGGACGGCGGGTGTGCTGGGCGTGGTGCTCTCCGGGGTGCTCGCCGGCCCGGTGCTCGCGGCCGGCGGGTACCCGGCGGTCGGCGCGGCCAGCGTGCTCGCCTGCCTGCTGGCCAGCATCGTCGCCACCCGGTTTCCGGAGCACCGCACGCCAGCCACCGGGTCGACCCGACAAACGTCCGAGCTGGACGACGATGACGGAAACCTGGGGTGGTGGGACACGCTGCGGGCGGCGGTGGCGCAGGTCCGCACCCGTGCGCCGGTACGGAACGCCGTGCTGCTGGTGGCCGTTGTCGCTGCCGACTGGGGTGCCCTGGACGAGTACACGCCGCTGCTGGCCCTGGACACCGGCGTCGGGGCGCAGGCGGTGCCCCTGCTGCTCCTGCTGCTCTGGGCCGGGGTGACAGTCGGCGGGCTGCTCGCCCCGGCGGGAGAGCGGCTGGGCAGTCGAGGGTACGCCGCGCTGCCGGGGCTGGTCGGCGTCGCGCTGGCCGCAGGGGCCCTGCTCCGGCACCCGGCGGGGTTCGTGCTGCTCGCGGTGGCCTTCGGCGCGGCGCAGTTGGCCACCGTGCTTGCCGACGCGCGGCTCCAGGCCCGGGTCACCGGCACCAGCCGCGCCACCGTCACCTCCCTGGCCGGGATGGCCACCGACGTGCTGGTCATCGTGACGTACGCCGGCTACGGCCTGCTCGCCACGGCGGCCGGCAACGCGGTGGCGTTCGCGCTGACCGCCGGGGCGTACCTCGTGGTGGCGGTGGTGCTGCTGACCCGCCGCCGGCGCGGCGCGGCAGTGCCCAGCGGCAGCACCGCGAGCCTGGCACGCGACCCCGGCTGACCCGGCGCCCGGCGGCGGTGTGGCCGCCGCCGGGCCCTCACTCAGCCGGCCAGGTGCAGGAACGACCACTGGTGGCCGTCAAGGTCGCGGAAGCCGCGCATGTACATCGGCCCGTTGACGATCCCCGACCCGAGCGACTCCCCGCCGGCGACCACGGCCCTGTCGACAAGCTCGTCGACCTGCTCCCTGCTCCGGGCCGACAGGCCGACGATGACCTCCCGGCTTGTTGCCGTGTCCGTGGTGGCGACCCCGGTGTACGTCTCGAAGGCCGAGCGGAGGTGCAGCATCAGCCGGGTGGTGTCGGAGACGGTGAGCGCCATGGTGTCGCCCTCCGGCCCGGTCTGGTCGCTGGTGAAGCCGAGCGCCTGGTAGAACTCGGCGGCGGTGGTCAGGTCGCGCACCGGCAGGTTGATGAACGTCATGGTCATCGGTGGTCTCCGTTCGACTCGTCCCGAGGGCTCCAGGCCCCCCTTCGCCTCCGCGCGGCCGGCGGCGTGAGCGCCGGAAGGGGTGCGGGCGTAGGACGACGCCACTGTCATCCTACGGGGCAGACTCGGCCACCGGCGCGGGATCAGGCCACGTCGCCGTCGAGGTAGACCCATCGGCCGTCCTCGCGGACGAACCTGCTGCGTTCGATGATCGTGCCGGGGCGGCCCGCGTCCCGGTAGTGGGCGTGGAACGTCACGGTGCCGGCGGTGTCGAGCAGGCCACCCCGCTCGGTGTCGATGATCTCCAGTCGGGTCCACCGCTGTGCCGGGCTCAGCTCAAGGTCCTCCGGCCGGGTCGAGGAGTGCCAGCTGCGCAGCAGGTAACCGGTGTCGCCCAGGGCGAAGGCGCTGAACCGGGAGCGCATCAACGCCTCGGCGGTCGGTGCCTGCGCGTCGCCGGCGTGCACGGGCGCGCAACAGGCGGCGTACGCCTGGCCGGAGCCGCACGGGCAGGCCGGCGGTGTCGTCGCGCCCGCCCGTCGTCGTCCCGCACGCTTGCCCACGCCGCCATCCTGCCGCACCGCCGAGCGGCCCCGGCGGCCGGCCGTCACCGGCCCAACGCCACCGGCAGGGGCACCGGCCGCTTCGCGACCCGGTCGTCCCCGGACGACCTGCCGCGCAGGTGCCGGACCAGCCAGGGCAGCAGGTGCCGGCGGGTCCAGGCCAGCTCGGCGCCGAGCACCTCCCCGCGGCGGCGCGGCGGCGCCGGCGGCAACGAGGCCTTCCAGGAGTCGTCGAACCCGGGCAGCCCGACGGTGTACGCCAGCGCGGCGGCGATCCGCTCGTGCCCGGCGCTGTTGGCGTGCAGCCGGTCGTCGCTCCACAGCCGGGGATCGGAGGCGACCGGGAGGGCACCCAGGTCGACAAGGGACGCCCCGGTCCGCGCGGTGGCGGCGCGCATCGCCTCGTTGAGCGCGAGCATCCGGCCCCGCAGTGGCCGGGCCAGGGGCATCACCGTGGCGGGGTCCGGCATCGTGAACGTCAGCACGGTGGCGCCCTGCCCGACGAGCGCCCGCTGCATCGCCTCCACGTCTCCCGCGACCTGCTCCGCGTCGAACGAGGGGCGCAGCACGTCGTTCATGCCGGCGACCACTGTGGCCAGGTCGGGTGCGAGGTCGAGGGCGGGTTGCAGCTGCTCGGCCCGGATCTGCGCGGTGGTCCGGCCCCGGATGGCCAGGTTCGCGTAGTCCAGCCCGCCGCCCTGTGCCTCGGCCACCGCCAGCGCGAACCGGTCGGCCCAGCCCCGGTAGCCGCCCGCCTCGTCCGGGTCGTCGAGCCCTTCGGTGGTGCTGTCGCCGATCGCCACGTACCGCTGCCACATCACGGCTGCGAGATTAGCCGCTGCCCGCCCGGTGCCGCACGCCCGCGGCGTCAGAGCCAACCCGAGCGCCGGAACAGCCGGTACAGGCCCAGGGCGACCACGGCCATCAGGCAGATGGCACCGGCGTAGCCGTAGCGCCAGGCCAACTCGGGCATGTGGTCGAAGTTCATGCCGTAGATGCCGGCGATGCCGGTCTGGGTGGCGGCGATGGCCGCCCACGCCGCGATCTTGCGCATGTCGTTGTTCTGTTCGACGGCGAGCTGCGCCAACCGGGACTGCACGATCGAGGTGAGCAGGTCGTCGTACGCGGCGACCCGGTCGACGGCCCGGCTCAGCCGGCCGTCCACGTCGACGAACCAGCGGTGCAGGGCGCGTGGTGGGCCCTCGGGGTCGAGCAGCGTCCGCATCGGCGCCTGCAACGGCAACACCGCCCGTTTGAACTCCACCACCTCCCGTTTGAGCTGGTAGATGTGCTGGATGTCGGCGCTGCGGTCGCGGGCGAACACCGCCTCCTCGACCCGTTCCAGATCCCGCTCCACGTGCCCGGCCACCTCCAGGTAGGAGTCGACCATCCGGGCGCAGACCGCGTACGCCACCGCCCAGGGCCCGGCGGCCAGCAGCGCGGGGCGGCGCTCGATGTCGGCACGGACGCTGCGCAGCGCCCCGGCCGCGCCGTGCCGCACGGTGATGGCGAACCGGTCGCCGAGCAGCACCATCACGTCCCCGGTGTCGATCACCTCGGAGGTGTCGGTCAGCTCGTCGTGTTCCACGTACCCGGCGGTGCGCAGCACCAGCAGGGTGACCGACCCGTGCCGCTGCACAGTGGGCCGGTGCCCGTCGGCGAGCGCCTGCTCGACGGTCAGCTCGTCGAGGCCGAAGGTCCGGCCCACAGCGGCGAGCACGGCCGGTCCCGGGTCGTGCAGGCCCAGCCACACGAAGGCGTTGCGCGCGTGCCGGGCCTGGGCGTACGCGTCGGCGTAGTGCGGTCGACCGGGCTCGCGCCGACCGTTGACGTAGACGGCACAGTCGACCACCGCGTCCGGGTTGGACCGGCGCGGGGTGGGGGAGTCGCCCTCGACCCGGCCGAGCAGTCGACGGGCCAGGGCGCGTACGCCTCGACCCGCCCGGTCCCGTACCGGTCGCTGATCCACCGCGTGCCTCCCCGTCGCCCGCGCACCGCCCCGGTCACGGTGCCCGCGGGGATGGTGTCACCGCATTCTGCCGAGCCGGGTCCGACGTCCGACAGTCGGGCGACGGTGCTCAGCCGGTGCGGGTGGCGAAGACGACGACGTTGTCGACGTAGTTGCCGGTAGTGGCGTCGAACCGGCCGCCGCAGGTGATCAGGCGCAGCCCGGCGGTGGCCGCCGGGCCGTAGACGAGGGTGCTGGGAAAGTGCTCCTTCGGGTACGCGCGGACGTCGTCCACGGTGAACGTGGCGACCTGCGCGTCGGCGCGGGTGACCTGGATCTGTTCGCCGGCGCGTAGCCGACCGAGGTCGAAGAAGACCGCCGGTCCGGCGGGGGAGTCGACGTGTCCCACCAGGACGGCGTTGCCGGTTTCGCCGGGGCTGACCCCGTGCCGGTACCAGCCGGCGACTGTGGGCCGGTCCAGTGGCGGCACCTCGAGCACCCCGGCCGCGTCGGCACCGACCGGGACGACCTCGGCGCGGACGTCGATGGCGGTGATCTGCACCCGGACCGGCGCGGCGCGGGGCAGCGGCGCCAGGTCCGGTGCGGGGCGGGTGCGGCGCGGCGCGTCGGCCGGCGGGGGCGGTGGCCGCGTCGGGTCGGCGGTGAGGCCGACGGTGATCAGCCCGAGCCCGCTCACGCCGAGCAGGGCCACCACCGCCGGTAGGGTCCGCCGCCACCACACGTGGGCACACCTCCGTTGGGCGTCGTCGGGGTGCCCGCGCCGGTGTCGCCGGCACGGGCACCCGTCCTCAGGGATGGAGCAGTCGCCGATCAGGCGACAGTGGACGCCGGACGCCGCCGGCGGATCAGGACCACCGCGCCGGCGAGGGCGGTGCCGAGCAGGGTGCCACCGGCGGCCAGCGTGCCGGTGTCGCGGCTGTCGCCGCCGGAGCCGGCCGGTGCGCCGCCGATCGGGGTGACGGTGAACGTGGCGGTGCCGGCCGAGCTGCCGTCGCCGCAGGTCGCCGCCACCGTGTAGGTGCCCAGGGTGAACCCGGCGGTGAAGAGTTCGGCGCTCAGTCCGCCGCCGGCGGCGGCCGTGGTGGATCGGACGTTCTGGTCGCGGTTGGGCCCGGTGACCCGGAAGAGGGCGTCACCCGACTTCGGGTTGCAGGTCGTCGCGGTGAGCACGACGGTCCCACCGACCGGAGTGGTGGCCGGTGACACAGTGGTGTCGGCCAGTGCGGCGCCTGGCAGCAGGAGCGTGCCGAGGCCCACGCCGAGCGCCGCCGAGCAGAGTGCTGTTGAGACCTTCATACGCGTCTTCCCTCACTTTTCGTCCGCTGACTGCGTGGGACGTCGTTCGGGTGGCCAACTCCGTGACTAGCACCGGTGTGCCCAACACTAGGTGGTTGGGTCCTCGATCAGGTGAAAATGAGAAATCCTCGTTGCCGTCACGTGTCCACCCGAAGGCCGGGAGAGCTGCGCAAAGGCCCGGACGGCCCGAGCGGCACCGGTGCTCCGATCGACGTCCCCGCTGCCCGGGCTGTCGCCGTTGGGTCGATGGCGAGGTATGGCGTCGGCTGTCCGCGATCCGGTGGGCGTGACAGGTCAGCCGGCGGGCTGGGCGAGGATCGGCTCGCCGGTCTCCAGCAGGGTCTTGAGGTCGGCCAGCAGCTCCGGCCAGCCGCCGCTGCCGTCGAGTTGGCCGCTGATCGCCCGCCGCATCTCGCTGTCGGGGGAGAAGTCGTCGTGGATGACGGTCAGCCGGACGGCAGTGTCGCCGTGTGGCTCGATCTCGAAGGTCACCTTCGACCGACGCTCGGCGAGCCGGGCGGCCAGGTCCTCGGGTGACCAGCCGAAGTGCTCGGCGTGCTCGGGCTGGAAGCCGTGCCAACTGTACGAGAGGCGCCGGTACGGCTCGGCGACGAGCACCCGCTGACCGAGGTCGCGGGGCTCGTCGTCCGGCGAGTCCTGCCACAGCACCGGGGAGCCGACCTGCCAGTCGGACGCCATCGCGGCGCCGCCCCAGTAGCGGCGGGTGAAGGCCGGTTCGGTGAGCGCGGCCCAGAGCCGCTGCGGGGTGGTCCTGACGTAGGTGGTGTAGACGAATGCCTGACTCTCCATGGACTGTCGCTCCAATGCGGTGCTCAGGTCGGCGAGCGCGGCGGCTCGCTCGCGGTCGTAGCGGCTGAGCCATCTGTCGGCGATGGCGTTGATCGGCGCGGCGTTCAGGTAGTGCACCTTTTCCCGGCCACGCCGAACGCTCGTGACGAGCTGCGCCGCCTCCAGCGCCGAGAGGTGCTTGCTGACCGCCTGTCGACTCGTCGCCAGCCCGTCGCAGAGCTCGCGCAGGGTCTGGCCGTTGCGTTCGTTGAGCCGGTCGAGCAGTCGACGCCGGCTGGGATCGGCGAGCGCCCGGAAAACGTCGTCCATCGACCCTCCGTCAACAGGCAACCATGTGGTTGCATGTCAACGTAGGCAACCATACGGTTGCCTGTCAACCTGTCGCGGTGGCGCCTCTGGACGACGCCGAGCGCGGGCAGCCGCGACCGACTCCCACCCCGGGGCACCGTCGTCGGGTGGCGACGCGCGAGCGGGCGCGGCGGTGTGACAGCGTGGGGCGGTGACCGATTCCGCGCCGCTCGATGTCGACCTCGCGTTGCTCGGTGGTGGCGGCGCGGCGTCGTTGCTGCTCGCCGCGCTGGACCGGCACGGCGTTCGCGGCCTGCGCATCGCCGTCGTCGACCCGGTGCGCCGACGCGGTCAGGACCGCACCTGGGCGTTCTGGGGCCAGCCCGACACCGACCTGGACCCGCTGCTCAGCGCGAGCTGGCAGCAGGTCGAGGTGGCCACGGCGGTCCGGCGTCGGGTCCTGGACCTCACCCCGCTGCGGTACGCCATGCTCCGCTCCGGCCCGGTCTACGACCAGGCTGCCGCAGCCGAGCGTCGGCTCGACGCCACCCGGATCGTCGCGCCCGCCGACACCGTGCGCGACGACGGCACCCGCGTGCTGGTGCGGACCGGCGACGGGCGCACCGTACGGGCCGGCTGGGTGCTCGACTCGCGCCCCCGTCCACCGGCCCGAGCGGGGCGGACCACCTGGTTGCAGCACTTCCGGGGATGGTGGCTGGAGGCCGACCGCCCGGTGTTCGACCCGGCCCGCGCGGTGTTGATGGACTTCCGCACCCCGCAGCCGCCCCGGGGCGTCTCCTTCGGGTACGTGCTGCCGGTGAGTGACCGCTACGCCCTTGTCGAGTACACCGAGTTCTCGCCGGACCTGCTCACCGACGCCGGGTACGACACGGCGCTGGCCGGCTACCGGGACCTGCTCGGGCTCGACCCGGCCGGGCTGCGGGTGCGCGAGGTGGAGAACGGGGTGATCCCGATGACCGACGCGCCGTTCCCGGCCCGCCCCACCCCCCGGGTGGTCCGGCTCGGCACTGCCGGTGGCGCGACCCGCCCCTCCACCGGCTTCACCTTCTCCGCCATGTACCGCCAGGCCGACCAGGTGGCCCGCGCCCTCGCGGCGGGCCGACCGCCGGTGCCGCAGGCGGCGTACCCGCGCCGGCATCGCTGGATGGACGCGGTGGCGCTGCGGGCGCTGGACCGGGGCGGGGTGGGCGGCCCCGAGTTCTTCGACCGGCTCTTCGACCGCAACCCGGCCGAGCGGGTGTTGCGTTTCCTCGACGGTCGGACCACCCCGGCCGAGGAGGTCGCGATCATGAATTCCACCCGGCTGTTGCCGATGATCGTCGCTACCGCCGGCGACGCCGTGCACCGCGTCCGCGATCGGACCCGCCCCACCCGGCCCGCGCCGGCCATCCCGCCCGCCGTGGTCGGCGGGGCGCGGAGCCCGGACCGCGGCTGACCGGACCGGCGTCGACTGCTGCGCGGTGCCGCCTCGGCGTGCCGGCCACCCGTGCGGTCAGGGGGCGCTCAGCGCCCGGTAGGTTGCCGGGCATGGTGGACGCGGCGGCCGGCAGGGGCGTACAGATCTGGACCGACGGGGCGTGCAGCGGCAACCCCGGCCCGGGTGGTTGGGGTGCGCTGCTGCGCTACGGCGACCACGAGCGGGAGCTGTGCGGCGGCGAGGCCACGCCCACCACCAACAACCGGATGGAGCTGATGGCGGCCATCCAGGCGTTGGAGAGCCTGAATCGGCCGGTCACCGTCGAGCTGCACACCGACAGCACGTACGTGCGCAACGGCATCACCAGTTGGCTGGCGTCCTGGAAGCGCAACGGTTGGCGGACCGCCGCGAAGCAGCCGGTGAAGAACGCCGACCTGTGGCAGCGGCTGGAGGCGGCCTGTGCACGGCACGAGGTCACCTGGCTGTGGGTCAAGGGGCACAACGGGCATCCGGAGAACGAGCGGGCCGACGGGCTGGCCAACAAGGGCATGACCGAGGCGCGGGCGGCGCTGACCAGCCGCTGAGCTTGGGTCAGCGGGTCGCGTCCGGGTGCCCCGGCATGCTTGACCCGCCGCCGCTGCTGCCGGACGAACCGCCGACGACACCCGAGTTGTCGGGTTCGGTCACGATGTCCGGCCGGACGTCGGTGTCCGGCGGTGCGGGCACCTCGGTGTCCGCCTCGACCTGCACCAGTGGCACCTGGCCGGCCTCGTCCTCGCTGTGCTGCGGGTTGCCCGGCTGCTCACCCTGGCGATTTCGGTAGCTCACGCCGTGCCCCCCGTCGATGCCGGTTCGCGTCGGCGCTGGCTACCCGGCGTCGCCGCGGCCGAAACCTCGCGCCCGGTGTGGGGGTGTCGTCGCGCGTGCCCGACTCGCCGTGTTCAGCGTCGTCGGTCGCGCCGCGCAGGGGCACCGGAACGCGACCGCTGGCGGACCGGGGTGAGCGGCAGCGTCGTCCAGTGCGCCGGCCGGGTGAGCGGCTGCGGCAGGCCGGTGCGCGTGTCGCCCCGGGCGGCGTCCAGCTGGGTCTGGTGCAGGAAGAGGGTGCGCCGCAGGTCCGCGCCGCGCAGGTCGGCCCCGCGCAGGTCCGCGCCGGTGACGTCGGCCTGGCTCAGGTCGACGCCCCGCAGGTCGGCGCCGATCAGCAGCGCCCCGCGCAGGTTGGCCCGGCGCAGGTCGGCCCGGCGCAGGTCGACGCCGGGCAGGTGCGCGCCCCGGTGGTCGGCGCCGCCGGGGGAGCGGGCCGCGGCGCTGGCCTGCGACAGCAGCGGGTTGACCCGGTCCCGGTGCGCGGCGACGTCCACGGTGCGCAGCTGCGCGGGGTCACCCTCGGTGAGTGCCGCCGTCTCGGCGCGGGCGCGGGTCAGTTCCTCGCGCAGGTCGGCCGGGGGGTGTAGCGCCAGCGCCTCGGTGACGTACCAGAGCAGTTCGTGCAGGGGCCGTAGCACCGCGAACGCCTCCGCCATGGCCGGCAGCGTCTCCGGCGCGTCCCGCCAGTCCCGCCCGCCGAAGGTGACCTGGGCGACCTGCTGCCCCGCCCCGAAGCAGTCGAACACGGTGCAGCCGGGGAAGCCGCGTTGCCGCAGCTCGGTGTGGATGCCGCAGCGGTGGTCCGGGCGCAGGTTCGGGCAGGCCCGCCCGGCCGGCTTGTCGATGGCGAAGTCCGCCGATCGGGCGAACGCGGGCACCACGCAGCACAGGCCGAAGCAGCGTCCGCAGTCGGCCCGCAGGGGCGTCGACCCGGGCGACGGTGTGGTGCTTGGCGACACGTGGGTGGTCCTCCGCGGTTCGGGATGGGACCACAATTGTCCCGTGCGTCGGGCCGACCGGTCCCGGCGGGTGCACCGCGCTAGCTGGCCGCCGGGGGGCGAGCACCGCCCGGTGGCGGCACCAACCGGTGGATCGCCCGATCCCCGTCGTCGTGCCCGTACTTCTGGTCGAAGTGCCGTTTCACGACGTCGACAGGTGTGTGGTCGCCGTCGGCGGGCTCCGCGAGCGCGAACACCGCGGGCGACGCCCCGGGCGAGCGGGGCGGCAGCATGGCTCGCACGGTCAACGGCCCGGTCACCCGGAACCCACGGCAGTCGACGTAGTGCTGCCCGTCCACCAGCACGTACGGCACGCGCACCTCGACCACGTCCGAGTCGTCGTGGCGCAGCGTGACAAGGACCGACCAGTACCGGTCCAGGTCCAGGGTCGCCTGTTCGTGCTCCCACAGCTCCTCGAACCGGGCGTGCACGAACCCGCCCCACGGGCTGTCCATGTCCACCTCGAGCTGGGGGACGTTGAACGACAGCTTCCCGATCGGGAAGAACGAGATCAACGCCCGCCCGTCCCACTGGTAGAGCTGGATCGACGGGGACGCGTCGTAGAGCCGGACCTGGAGGCGCTGCCGCAGCCGGGAGTCGAGGGCTTCGGCGAAGGCGGCCAGGTGGCGCAGGTTGGTGCGGATCTGCCGGGGCACATCCACCCGCTGGCGTTCCAGCTCCTCCGAGCGTTGCTGCGCGGCGGTGCAGTCCGGATCGAGCAGCAGCAGCTGCACCTGGGCGCCGTTGCCGAGCGCCGCCCGGATCGCGCTCAGGGTCTCCTCGCGGTGTCGCTGCTCAAGCAGGATCGTCCAGGTGTCGAGGATGCGCACCCGGCGGCCGGAGCGGTGCAGCCGGGTCACGAACGCCTGCTGGTCGAAGCTCAGGTGCTCCTGCACCCGCGCCTTGCGGGCCTCCTCGAACAGCGGGTCGAAGATGACGTACGAGATGGCCGCGAGCACGACGCTGGCACCGAGGTTGAGCAGCAGGTCGCTGAGGAAACCGGTGCTGCGCCAGGCGCCGACCAGCATGACGACGGCGATCCCGAGCAGTGCCCCACCGACGCCGAAGGCCCGTCGTTGCCGCCCACCCCGACCAGCCCACTCGGGCATCCGGTCCCCTCCCGTCGACGGCCGGCCCACCGGCGCCCACAAAGCACCAGAATGCGGAGGATACGTGCCGGCTTTGCCGCTCGCTGTCCCGAATGGGACCGACAGTTGGGCCTGTGGCGGATCCAGCGCATCCGTGCGTACTACCACCACCGGTTCGCCGGCCAGCACGACTTCTTCGTCGACGCCGTGACCGACGAGGGCACCATGCGGTCGGCCTGGTCGCTGGTCCGCGCTGGCGGTGTTCGCCGCGCAGTTCCTCCACATCCTGCGCACGGCCGCTGGCGAGCGGCGCTGACCAGGTTCCAGACCGAGGCACGGCGACCCCGGGGCGGTTCGGGTCCCGCCCGGGCACCCCGCGTGACCACCTCGGCCGGGCCGACCCGATCGCCTCGGGTCGCGTACCGTCGTCGGATGCGGATCACCCGATTCACGCACGCCTGCGTCCGGATCGAGCACGACGGCGGGGTGCTCGTCGTCGACCCGGGGACGTGGAGCGAGCCGGCCGCCCTCGTCGGCGCGGACGCCGTCCTTGTCACCCACGAGCACACCGACCACGTCGACGTGCTGCGCCTGGCCGGCCGGGGCGTCCCCGTGTACGCCCCGGCCGGTGCCCGACTGCCGGACCTCGCCCCGCTGCCGGTCACCCGGGTTCGCGCCGGGCAACGCTTCACGGCGGCCGGCATCGAGGTAAGCGCCCACGGCGGCCGGCACGCCACCATCCACGGGGGCCAGCCGGACTGCCCCAACCTCGGCTACCTGATCGGCGACGGGCTCTACCACCCCGGCGACGCGCTGCACGTGCCCGACGAGCCGGTGCACACGGTGCTCGTCCCGGCCCAGGGGTCCTGGCTGCGCCTCGACGAGGCGATCCGGTTCGCCGCCGCAGTGGGCGCCGACGCCGCGTACCCGATCCACGACGCGCAGCTCAACGAGCGCGGCCTGGACAGCGTCGCCGGCTGGTTCGGTGAGACGATCCCCGGCTACCGTCACCTCCGCCCCGGCGACACCGCCTGACCGACGCCACCACCGGTGCTGATGGCGTTGAAGCGGGGCGCGGCGGCGGTCAGCACCGCGCTTGCCGTCGGCGCGGACCACCCGTCGGTCACCTCCCGCACCAGCGTGGCGACCAGGCGGGTCATTGTCGGTAGCGCCCCGGCGTGCAGCGCCTCGGCGACGATCAGCACCGACGACGTGTTGGCCCGTACGGCGGACCAACCGCTCTGCCGGTTCGTCCAGCGTCGGGCGTGGGCCCGTCCGGCGGCGTCGGTGAAGGTCACCTCGCCCGGCTCGGGATGTTCGGTGCCGCCGGCGAAGGTGTGGTATTCCTCGTCGCCGTGCGCGGGCCGGACCACCAGGTCACCGTCGATCCGGTCCAGGTCGAGCGCGGCGATCGGGGTGGCGTACGCGGCCGAGACGGCGTTGCAGAGGTCGACAAGCGGGTGGAGCCGGGGCAACTCACCGTCCAGGCGCAGCCGACGCAGCAACGCCTCCGCCGCGCACCGGTACCGGGTGGGCGGCAACCCCATCGCCGCGTACGCCCGCCGCCACGCCTGGATCTCCGGGAACCCGCTCTCCGGCCCGCCGGCCAGCCGGCTGCGGGCGGCGGCCAGGTGCTCGGCCGTCCGCCGTGTCACGTCGGCGGTGGCGGTGATGCCTGTCGCGTGGACCACACCAGCGACCAGATCGGGGTACGCGGCGCGCAGCTGCGCCGAATGCTCGAACTGCACGGCACTCCTATCGTTGGGTGAGGGCGAGGGTCACGCCGAGCGCGACGAACGTGCCGGCGACGGATCGCCGCAGCCAGTCGGTGACGCGGGGTCGGGTCAGCACCCGGTCCCGCACCCGGGCCGCGAAGATGCCGTAGCCGCTGAACACCACGAAGGTGAGCAGCATGAACACCGCGCCGCAGGCGAGCATCGCCCGGGTCGAGCCGACGGTGCTGGCGCCGACGAACTGGGGCAGGAACGCGACGAAGAACAGCGTCGGCTTCGGGTTCAGCAGGTTGACCACCACGCCTGAGATGATCACCCGGAGCGCCGAGCGGGGCGCGGGATCGGTAGTGGCCGTGAAGGCGTCGCGGTCGCGGGCGATGGACCAGGCCAGATAGAGCAGGTAGCCGACCCCGAGATACCTGACGATGTCGAAGGCCACGGCGCTGGTCTGCAACAGCGCGGCCAGCCCGGTCATCGCCGCCAGCAGGTGCGGCAGCGTGCCGAGCGTGCAGGCGAACGCGGCGACCACGCCGGCGCGGGCCCCCCGGGACAGCCCGGCGGAGAGGGTGAAGAACACCCCGGTGCCGGGGGTGACCACCACGACCAGCGTGGTGACCAGGAAGGCAATGGTCACTGTCGTCCTCCGGCCGGTGTGGTGGGGCGGTACCGGATCCACTCTGCTGCCAAGATGGTCCGATGAGCAGGGCCAAACCGAGGGCATCCGACAGGTCCATAACGGCGGGATCGGACTTTCTGCACCTGACCATCGCCGACGCGCCGCCGGGCGGGCGGGCCGACTGGCTGACCAACCGGTTGCGTCAGGCCATCGCCGACGGGCGGGTGCCGGCCGGTGCGCGGCTGCCGCCGACCCGGGTGCTCGCCGCCGACCTCGGCGTGTCGCGGGGCGTGGTCACCGAGGCGTACCAGCGGTTGACCGAGGAGGGGCAGGTGGCGGGCCGGGGCCGGGCGGGCACCGTTGTCGTCGCCGCGCCGACCGCGCCGGCAACCGCCCCGGCCGCCGTGCCGCCCCCGGCCGCACTGTTCCCGTCGGCTCCGGGCACCGACATCTTCGACGCGGTACGCGCGGCGAGCGCGACCATCGACCTGACGCCCGGCGTACCCGACCTGACCGCCTTTCCCCGCACCGACTGGCTGCGCGCCGAGCGGAGCGTGCTGCGCCGCCTCGCCGCGGCCGACCTCGGCTACGGCGATCCGTGCGGTGCGCCGGCGCTGCGCCAGGCCGTCGCCGCCTGGTTGGCCCGCAACCGCGGCATCAGCGTCGACCCCGCCGAGGTGATCATCGTGGCCGGCGTCTCCCAGGCGCTCGGGCTGCTCGCCCAGGCACTCACCGCCGTCGGCGTCGACCGGATCGGGGTCGAGGACCCGGGTTCGCTCGGCGTGCGTCAGCACCTGAACAACTGGCGGATGGACACCCCGCCGATCACCGTCGACGACGGCGGGCTACGGGTCGACGAGTTGGCCGCCAGCGGGCTGGCCGCGGTGATGCTCACCCCCGCGCACCAGTTCCCGACCGGTGTGGTGCTCGACGGTGACCGCCGCCGCCAACTCGTCGCCTGGGCGCGAACCGGCGGCCTGATCATCGAGGACGACTACGACGCCGAGCACCGCTACGACCGTTCACCGGTGCCGGCGCTGCGTGGCCTGCTGCCCGAGCAGGTCTGCTACGCCGGCAGCGTCTCCAAACTGCTCGCCCCCGCCCTGCGGGTCGGCTGGCTGCTCGTGCCGCCGCGGCTGCGCGAGGCGGTGGTGACCGCCAAGCGCAACGCCGACCTGGGCAACGCTGTGCTACCGCAACTGGTGCTCGCCGAGCTGATGACCTCCGGGGCCTTCGAGCGGCACCTGCGCCTGTTGCGCCGCCGACACATCCGTCGGCGGGACGCCATGATCGCCGCGCTGGCCCGAGCGTTGCCGTCGGCGACTGTGCACGGCGCCGCCGCCGGCCTGCACCTGATGATCACCTTGGACGACGCCGTGGTGGACACCGACCTGGCCGCGGCGACGTTGGCGCGGGGGGTGAAGGTGCAACCGCTGTCCTGGCACTGCCAACGGCCCTACCCGCCAGGTCTCGTGCTCGGCTACGCGGCCCGTACCACGACCGAGATCGAGGACGGCGTGGCCGCTGTCGCCGCCGTGCTCACCGCCGGCTAGGACCGTCGAGCACCAGCGCTGGGCTGGTCAGGCGGGAAGCAGCCGCGGCGCGCTGGCCAGCTGACGGACCCGCTCGTACAACTCGACGTAGCGCTGCGCCATCACCGCGGGGGTGAACCGCTGCGCGGCGACCCGCCGGCACTCGTCGGGGTCGAGCAACTCGGCCGAGCGGACGAGGTCGCCCAACTCCTCCTCGTCGGCGCTGAGCAGCCCGGTGCGGCCGTGTTCGATCAGCTCCGGCAGACAACCCCGGGCCGTGGCCACCACAGGTGTGCCAAGGGCCAACGACTCGACGACGGCCGTGCCGCCCGGCTCCTCCCAGCGCAGCGGGAACAGCGACGCGCGGGCGCTGGCGAGCAGGTCGTCGCGCTCCTGACCGGCCACGGTGCCGACCCAGCGGACCAGGTCGCCGTCGACGTGCGGCGCCACCTCGTCGAGGAAGAACCGCACGTCCGGGTTCTGTCGGGCCTCGTCGCCGGCCGCGGCGAGATCGGCGGGCCGATGGTACGGCCCGACCGGCCCCGCCAGGACCAGCGGGAAACCGACGCGATGCGCGAGTCGGGCACCCACGTCCTGCCCCTTGCCCGGGTTGATCCGGCCCAGGATGAGCAGGTGCTCGCCCTTCTCCGGTCGCGGTCGCCGGTCGGCGTCGACGGCGAGCGGGGTGGACAGGTGCACGTGCCCCACCGAGTGCTCCCGCAACGCCAGCGGAGCGCGGGCCAGTTGCGACGCGGAGACGCCGTTCACCCGGACCCGGTCGCCGCCGTCCAGGCTGCCGTAGAGCGCCGGGTGCTTGGCCAGGTCCCAGTGCAGGGTGTGCAGGGTCGGCGGCCCGGCCGGTCCCATCGCCGCGAGAGTGGCCAGGCCGACCGCCTCCACGTGGTCGTGCACGAGGTCGATGTCGTCGCGCGAGTGCAACTCCCGCACCACCCCGGCCAGGTGCGCCTGGGCGATCCCGCAGACCTGGTTGTACGGCCGCTGCAACGAGGCGAACTGCCCGTCGGCGAACACCGACACCCGTTCGTCCACCGGCAGGGTGCTGCTGCCCACCGAGGCGAGCACCACCCGTACGCCGAGTCGCCGCAGCTCCGGCACCAGCGTGGCGATCACGTTCTCGATGCCGCCGTAACCGGGCGGCGGCACGGCCAACCACGGGCCGGCGTTCATCAACACGGTCAGGCTCATCGGGCCCGTCCCTCTCTGCCGGTCGCGGTGCCTCCGGTTCGCGACTGCGGGGCTCGCAAGATCGGCTCACTCCTCGCGCTCACGCGGCGGCCACCCGGCGACGGGGCACCCGGTGGCGTAGCTCGTCAAGTGGTGGCCGTTCCTCGATGGACACGTCGCTGACCACGATCTCCCGGTCGAGGTTGGGCAGCGTGTCGGAGCCACCGCGCCGGAACTGGGTGAGCAACGCCTCCGGCGCCAGCCCGGGGGTGGCCCAGCCGCGCCGTTGCAGGCGGGACCAGGCGGTCAACATGATCTGGGCGGACATCCGGCCGAGGGCCGCCGTGTCCTGGTGCCGGTGCTTGCGCTCGCCGAGGTCGACCTGCGCCATCGCGTCCAGGCCGACCAGGTCCAACAGGTCGATCATCATGGCCGTCTCCACCCCGTACCCGGAGACGAACGGCACCCGGGCCAGCACGTCCCGGCGGCCCGCGTACTCGCCGGCGAGCGGCTGCACGAAGCCGGCCAGTTCGGGCCAGAACAGGTTGAGCAGCGGGCGGGCCATCAGCTCGGTCACCCGGCCACCGCCGTCCTGCTCCACACTGGAGGTGCCCACCAGCGGCCGGTGGTAGAAGCCCTTGACGAAGTCGACGGACGGGTCGGTGAGCAACGGACCGAGCAGCCCGCTGACGAAGTGCGGCCGGAACTCCCGCAGGTCGGCGTCGATGAACGCCACCACGTCGCCCTCGGCGGCGGCCAGACCGGCCCAGAGCGCGTCGCCCTTGCCGGTGAGTCGGGGCAGCCCCCGGGTCATCGCGTCCTGGCTGACCACCTCCGCGCCGGCGGCGCGGGCCACCTGCGCGGTCCTGTCGCTCGACCGCGAATCCACAACGATCAGCTCGTCCACCAGGGCGACCCGATCCATCAGGTGTTCCCGGATTGTCGACACGATGGCGCCGACGGTGGCCTCCTCGTTGCGCGCCGGCAGTACGACGCTCACCCGGGTGTCGCCCTTGGCACGCACCAGTCGACGCGCCGGCCAGTCCCCCGCCGACGTCGTCCGGTAGGTGGCCCAGGCCTCCACCACCGGTGACACGTTCGATGTCTCATCCCGCACGGGCACCCCTCCGTTCGTGCGTGGAAAAACCGAATTTGGTTGTTCCCATTCCTCAGCACGCGCTAACCGCTTTCTCGGCAACAGCTTGATCACAACGGTGACATCTCAGCGTTCCCGGGGGATGAACGTTTGATTGCGCACACCCCAGGGGACTGCTCCCATCGCTCATGAAAGGTCTTCAAAGGGGTGCCGAATGCAGGAATGCCGGGTGGGTCTGATCGGAGCCGGGGGAGTGGCGCAACGTCACGCCCGGGTGCTGGCCGGCTTCGACGACGTCGAGTTGGTCGGGGTGACCGACGTCGCGCCGGAGGCGGCGTCCGCGCTGGCCGCGCAGCACGGCGGGCAGGCCTGCGCCGACGTCGCCGAACTTCTGGCCAGCGGCCTGGACGCGGTGTACGTCTGCGTGCCGCCGTTCGCGCACGGTCCCGCCGAGGAGGCGGTGATCGAGGCCGGGCTGCCGATGTTCGTGGAAAAGCCCGTCTCCGCCGAGCTGAACACCGCCGAGCGGATCGCCGACCTGGTCGCGCGCAGTGGGCTGCGCACCGCCGTCGGCCACCACTGGCGTTATTCGACGGTGCTCGACGAGGTCCGCGACCTGCTCGCCGACCGTCCGGTGCGAATGGTCAGCGGCACCTGGCTGGACAAGGTGCCCCCGGTGCCGTGGTGGTCGCGACGGGACCGCTCCGGCGGCCCGGTGGTCGAGCAGGCCGCCCACGTGCTCGACCTGATCCGCGTGCTGGTCGGCGAGGTCACCGAGGTCACCGCGTACGGAAACGGCACCCCGCCGCCGGTCGACGGCGCCGACATCGACTCGGTGACCACCGCCGTCCTGCGCTTCGCCGACGGGGCGGTCGGCACGCTCAGCGCCACCTGCGTGCTCGGCTGGAAGCACCGCGCCGGGTTGGAGATCTTCGCCGACGGGCTGGCCCTCGCGCTGAGCGAGGACGGCCTGACGATCCGCGACGCCGACGGGGAACGCCACGTCCCCGCCGACCCGGAGGCCGCCCGGGTGGCGGTGGACCGTGCCTTCGTCGACGCCGTGCGGGGCATCGGCGACGACGTGCGCGTCCCGTACGCCGAGGCCCTCGCGACCCAGCGGGTGGCCCTCGCCGTCGCCGACTCGGCCCGCACCGGCACGACGGTGCGGCTCAGCGCGCCCGTCGAGCCGGCGCCGCTCACCAGCGGGGTGACGGTCGATGCGTGATCGCGTTGTCACAGTCACCGCGCCCGGTCGCGTGGAGATCGTCGAGCAGGACGCCGAGCCGCTGCGCCCCGGCACGTTCCGGGTCGAGACGCTGTTCAGCGGTGTCTCGGCCGGCACCGAGTTGAGCTACGTCAAGGGCACCAACCCCTACCTCAACGTCACCTGGAACGCCGACCTGGGGCTGTTCCAACCGGGCGCGGCGAGCACGCCGTACCCGGTGACCCGGCTGGGTTACATGCAGGTCGGCCGGGTGGTCGAGAGCGACACCCCGGCGGTCGCGGTGGGCACTGTCGGCGCCATGACCTACGGGCACCGCACCGGCTGGCTGGCCGACCCGGTCGCCGAGCGGTTCGTGGCGCTGCCCGACGACCTCGACCCGCTGCTCGGCGTCTACGTCGCGCACATGGGCCCGATCTGCGCGAACGGTCTGCTGCACGCCGCCGCCGACCTGCACGGCGGCGACGTCCGCGCGCTCGGCGACGGGGTACGCGGCCGCCGGGTCGCGGTGGTCGGGGCGGGCGTGGTGGCGCTGCTGACGGCGCTGTTCGCCAAACGCAACGGCGCTGCCTCGGTGGTGGTGCTCGATCCCACCCCGCACCGCCGACAGGTCGCCGAGGCGCTCGGTCTGGAAACCCTCGACCCGGACGCGGACGACCCGGCGGTCGTGCTCAAGACCCGGTGGGCGCACACCGCCGGCGACCGGGGCGCCGACGTGGTGTTCCAGTGCCGCGGGCAGGCGTGGGCGTTGCAGCTCGCCCTGCGGCTGCTGCGGCCCCAGGGCGCCGTCATCGACCTGGCGTTCTACCAGGGCGGGGCGGACGCGGTCCGGCTCGGTGAGGAGTTCCACCACAACGGCCTGTCGCTGCGCTGCGCGCAGATCGGCCGGGTGCCGCGCGGACTGGCCCCCACCTGGGACCGGGAGCGGCTCTCCGCCGAAACCGTCGACCTGCTCCGGACCTACGGCGACGTGATCCGTAAGCACCTGGTCTCCGCGGTGGTGCCGTTCGACCAGGCACCGAGCCTGCTCACCGACCTGGCCGACCGGCGCCGCCAGGAGCTACAGGTGGTGTTGTCCGGCTGACCTGTCCAGGCGGGCCCGCGGGGTGATCGGGCCGGCTACCGTTCGCGGGATGAGCACCTCGCACGGCCGGCCGGCCGACGACATGTCGCACGGCCGGCCGGTCGGACTGACCGCGCTGCTGCCGTACCTGCGGGAGCATCGCGGCACCCTGGCCGTGGTGGGTGTGTTGTCGCTTGTCGGCGCGGCGGCGTCGTTGGCCCAACCGTTGCTCACCCGGTCGGTGCTCGACCGGATCAGCGCCGACCATCCGGTCGCCGACCTGGTGGCGGTGCTGGTGGCCCTCGTGGTGCTCGCGGCGGCGATCGGCGGGCTGCGCGACTACCTCCTGCAACGCACCGCCGAAGGGCTGGTGCTGGGCACCCGGCGGCGGCTGGCCGGGCACCTGCTGCGGTTGCCCATCGCCGAGTACGACCGCCGGCGCACCGGCGACCTGCTCTCCCGGGTCGGCTCGGACACCACCCTGTTGCGAGCGGTCGTCACCGCCGGGCTCTTCGAGACCGTCACCGGGACGGTGATGGTGGTCGGTGCCGCGACCGCGATGGTGCTGCTCGACCCGCTGCTGTTCGGCGTCACAGTGTTCGGGGTGGTGCTGGGGTTGGGCTTCGCGGCCACCTTCGCCCGGCGGGTCCGGGCGTTGGCCCGCACCGCCCAGGAGCGGATCGGCGAGATGACCTCGGCGGTGGAGCGGGCCATCTCGGCGGCCCGGACCATCCGGGCCAGCCGGGCCGAGGCCCGCGAGACCGAAACCGTCACCGGCAGCGCCCGCGAGGCGTACGCGGCGGGGCTGCGGGTGGCCCGGGTGCAGTCGGTGGTCGGGCCGATCGGCTCGCTCACCGTGCAGGGCGCCTTCCTGCTGGTGCTCGGGATCGGCGGCGCCCGGGTGGCCGCCGGGGCGATCACCGTGGGTGACCTGGTCGCCTTCGTCATGTACCTGTTCTTCCTGGCCCTGCCGCTGGCCCAGGTGCTGCGGGCGTACACCCAGTTGCAGTCCGGCCTGGGCGCCCTGCAGCGGATCGAGGAGATCCTGGCCGTGCCGGCGGAGGGCGCGGCGGACGAGCCGGCGCCGGCCGGTGCGACGGCGACCCCGCGCGGCCCCACCCCGATGATCGAATTCGACCGGGTGGGGTTCGGCTACCCGGGCGGCGAGCCGGTGCTGCGCGAGGTCAGCTTCGCGGTGCCCGCCGGCACCCGGACCGCGCTGGTGGGGCCCTCGGGCGCCGGCAAGTCGACGCTGCTCGCGTTGGTCGAGCGCTTCTACGAGGTGAGCGCCGGGGCGGTCCGGATCGACGGCAGCGACGTGCGGGACCTGCCCCGTGACGCGCTGCGGGCCCGGCTCGGCTACGTGGAGCAGGAGGCCCCGGTGCTGGCCGGCACGCTGCGGGAGAACCTCCTGATCACCACCCCGGACGCCACCGACGAGCGGCTGCGCGAGGTCCTGCACGAGGTCAACCTGAGCCACCTGGTGACCCGCACCGCCGAGGGCCTGGACGTCCAGGTGGGCGAGGGCGGCGTGCTGCTCTCCGGGGGTGAGCGGCAGCGGTTGGCCATCGCCCGCGCGTTGCTCGCCAGCCCGCCGGTGCTGCTGCTCGACGAGCCGACAAGCAACCTCGACTCGCGCAACGAGGTCGCGCTGCGCCGCGCCATCGACGCGGTGGCCGTCCGCCGGACCCTGCTGATCGTGGCGCACCGGCTCGCCACAGTTGTCGACGCCGACCAGATCGTCGTCCTCGACGGCGGTCGGGTGGTGGCGGTCGGCACCCACGCCGAGCTGACCGCCACCGATCCGTTGTACCGGGAACTCGCAGCCCATCAGCTGCTGGTCGGCTGACGCCGGCGGATCGCTGTCAACTTGCCGGCGGCCGGGCCGCGCAAGCCGCTCGGAATCGCGTACCGTTGCCGCTCATGGGTGTGTCGCAACGGTTCAAGAGCAAGTTCCGGCGGTTCCTCCAGCGCCCCGGCTCGACCGTGGATCTCGCTCCGCTGGAGAAGCTGCTGCCGGCGATCGAGGCGCGTGCGGACGAGCTGGCGGCGCTCGACGACGCCGAGTTGACCGAGGCCGCGGGTGCCGCTGTCGGCTACGAGGAGATCTGCGCCGTCGGCCGCGAGGCCGCCCGCCGGGGCCTCGACCAGCGGCCGTACGACGTGCAGCTGCTCGGCGCGATGGCGCTGCTGTCCGGCAAGGTCGCCGAGATGGCCACCGGTGAGGGCAAGACGCTCACCGCCACGATCGCCGCGTACGGGCACGTTCGGCTCGGCAACGGGCCGGTGCACGTGCTCACCATCAACGACTACCTGGCCCGCCGCGACGCCCAGTGGATGGAGCCGGTCTACACCCTGCTCGGCCTCACCGTGGGCTGGGTCAACGAGGCCTCCACCCCGCAGGAGCGGCGCGCCGCGTACGCCTGCGACGTCACCTACGTCTCGGTGAGCGAGGCCGGCTTCGACTATCTGCGCGACCAGTTGGTCACCGACGTCGACGACCGGGTGCAGCCGGCGCTGAGCACCGCGATCGTCGACGAGGCCGACTCCATCATGATCGACGAGGCGCGGGTGCCGATGGTCCTGGCCGGCGCGGTGCCGGGCGAGCAGGACCCGGTGCACGCCGCCGCCGCGCTGGTCCGCGGGCTGCGCAAGGGCAAGCACTACACGGTCGCCGAGGACGGGCGCAGCGTGGCCTTCACCTCCGCCGGCCTGGCCGCCGTCGAGGCCAAGCTCGGCATCGACCTGTACGACTCCGAGCACGTCACCCAGCTCTCCGCGGTGCACGTGGCGCTGCACGCGCACGCCCTGCTCAACCGTGACGTGGATTACATCGTCCGGGACGGTTCGGTCGAGCTGGTCGACGAGATGCGCGGCCGGGTGGCCCAGCGCCGCCGCTGGCCGGACGGGCTCCAGGCGGCGGTCGAGGCGAAGGAGGGCCTGGACGCCACCGCCGAGGGCGAGGTGCTGGGCACCATCGCCGTGCAGGCGTACATCGCGCTCTACCCGAAGGTGTGCGGGATGACCGCCACCGCGGTGCTCGTCGGCGACCAGCTGCGGGAGTTCTTCGGCCTCGAGGTCGCGGTGATCCCGCCGAACACCCCGTGCATCCGCGAGGACGAGCCGGACCGCATCTACGCCACCCGAGCCGAACGCGACGAGGCGCTGATCGACGAGATCCAGCGCTGGCACGCCAAGGGGCGGCCGATGCTGATCGGCACGCTTGACGTCAAGGAGTCCGAGGGATTGGCCGCCGGGCTCAACGCGGCCGGGGTGCCCTGCGTGGTGCTGAACGCCAAGAACGACGACGAGGAAGCGGCGATCATCGCCGAGGCCGGTGCGTACGGCGCGGTGACGGTCTCCACCCAGATGGCCGGCCGGGGTGTCGACATCCGGCTGGGCGGCAGCGACCAGAGCGACCAGGAGCGGGTCACCGAGCTGGGCGGCCTCTACGTGATCGGCAGCGGCCGGCACGACAGCCGCCGGGTGGACGACCAGCTGCGTGGTCGGGCCGGCCGGCAGGGCGACCCGGGTGGTTCCGTCTTCCTGGTCAGCCTGGAGGACGACCTGGTCGTCCGGCACGCCGCCGACGCGGTGCCGCCGTCGCCGCGGATGAACGCCGACGGCCTGGTCACCGACGAGCAGGTCGACTACGCGGTGGAGCACGCCCAGCGGGTCGCCGAGGGCGTCAACCACGAGATCCACCGCAACACCTGGCGCTACAGCGTGGTGATCGAGCAGCAGCGCAAGGCTCTGGCCGCGCGTCGTGAGCGGTTGCTGACGAGCGACGTGGCCGCGGTGATGCTGTTGGAGAAGGCGCCGGAGAAGGCCAGCGAGATGGACGAGGACCTGCTCGCCCGGGTGGCCCGGTCGATCGCGCTCTACCACCTGGACCGGCTCTGGGCCGAGCACCTGGCCGAGCTGTCGGAGGTCCGTGAGGGCGTGCACCTGCGGGCGCTGGGCCGGCTCGACCCGCTCGACGAATTCCACCGGGCCGCCGTGCCGGCGTTCAACGATCTCATCCCGGAGATCGAGGCCCGCACCATCGCCACCTTCAACGAGACCGAATTCGACGAGGACTGGCAGCCCGACGACGGCACCCTGGTCCGGCCGACCGCCACCTGGACGTACCTGGTGCACGACAACCCGTTCGGTTCGGAACTCGACCGGCTGATCGCCTCGATCGGGCGGCGGCTCAGCGGCGCGTCGCGCTGACTCGACCTTCGGGGCCTCTGCGACACCTCCGGGTGTGGCAGAGGCCCCGCCCTACGCCGTTTCGATCCCGGTTTGCGAGGGTAGTAGGGCGGGTCGGTCAACTCGGAAGAGAGCAGACGATGGCACACGTGACGGCGTCGGCGGGATGCACGCGGGGGCGTACGAGGGCAGTGAAACGGTGAACCTGGACACGCGGGAACCGGTGGTCGAGCGACTCGGTGTGCTGGAGACCGCCGCACTGTTGCGGGAACTGACCGCCGGCCTCATCGCGTTGACCGATTTCGATCAGGCACTGCTGGCGCTGGTCCGGGTCACCCGCGACGCGGTGGCCGGGGTGCGCTGGTGCGGGTTCACCGCCCTGCGGGCGGGCGAACCGGCCGGCGTGGCCGCCTCCGACGAGCGGCTGGCCTGCCTCGACGACCTGCGGCACGGGCCGGACTCGCCAGCGATGAGCGCGATCCACCGCCGGGAGATGATCCTCGCCGCCGACCTGGCCGGTGAGTCGCGCTGGCCGGTCTGGACGGCCCGCGCCCGCGACCTCGGCGTACACGGAGTGATCTCGGCTCCGGTGGACATCGACGACCAGGTGATCGGGGCGATCAACCTCTACGCCGGTTCGCCGGACGTGCTCACCCCACAACACCAGTTGACCGCGATGCTGCTCGCCGAACACGCCGGCCTGCTGCTGGCCGCCGTCCGCGACCGCGGCCGACGCACGGCTCTGGCCGGGGAGCGGGACGCCGCGCTGCTCAAGGACGGGGTGGTGGGCCAGGCCGTCGGCGTGATCATGACCCAGCGCGGGTGCCCGCCGGTGGAGGCCCTGGAGGTGCTGCGTACCGCCGCGTCGTCGTTGGACATCCCGCTCCGTGAGGTGGCCGAGCGACTGGTCCGGACGGTCTCCCGCCAGCGCGACACCTGACCGGCCGCCGCCCTGCCCGCTGCCCGGCCCGCCGGCCCGCTGCCCGGTCCGCCGGCCCGCTGCCCGGCCCGCCGGCCGCTGGCCCGCCTGCCGCTGGCCCGCCTGCCGACTGGTGATCGACTCGGGTTCCTTGACCTCGGGGTGTCCGAGGCTCGCCGATGACCCGGTTTCCTTGAACGCGAGTCGATCAACCGTTCCGCCCCGACGCGATGGCCACGGGGTGCCCGTTCTCCCTGCCAGCGGCGAGTCGGGCGGCATCGTTTCGCGTCGACCGCGCCCGGGTAGCACCCTTGGGGCAGGTGAGGTGCGCCGACCCGGGGGAGGACCGATGCAGAGCCGACTGCGGGTGCAGGGCCACCCGATCCAACCGATGCTCGTGACGTTCCCGCTCGGGCTCTTCGTGAGCGCCGCCGTCTTCGACCTGACCGACGTCATCGGTGGCCCGGCGTTCCTCGGTGAGGTCGGCTACTGGACGGCTGTCGCCGCACTCGTCGCTGCCGGGCTGACCGCGGTGGCCGGCATGGTCGACCTGTGGGACGTGCCGGGTGACCGCACCCGCCGCACCGCTGTCGCCTTCAATCTGGTGAACACCGTGATGGCCGCCATGTTCCTGCTCACCTGCCTGGTCCGGTCGCACTCCCCGCAACGTGGAGCGTCAGCCGCGATCCTGATCACCGAGCTTGTCGCGTTGGCTGTCGGCGGGGTCGGCGTGCACCTGGGCGCCCGGCTGATGCGCCAGTTCGACACCGGCCGCGCCGAGGCCGGCGGCCTGGAAACGCTGGCCGGCTCCACTGTCGAGATGTCCCGCCCCCGGCCCTGACCCGAGCGCGCCGAGCGCGCCACCGGGCCGTCCGCGCGCGCCGAGCGCACCACCGGGCCGTCCCCGCGCGCCGAGCGCACCACCGGGCCGTCCGCGATCCGGCCGCCAGGCCGGCGCCGGGACGGCCGAGCCGCCTATCATCCGCGGATGACGTCTGATCTGGATACCCTCCCGAAGATCGGTGCGCCCGCGACGCGGGCCCTGCACGGTGCCGGCTACACCACCCTGCGCCAACTCGCCGGCGTCGCCCGATCGGACCTGGCCAGACTGCATGGCATGGGGCCGAAGGCGCTCGCCACCCTCCAGGCCGCCCTCGAAGAGCATCAGCTGGGGCTCGGCTGAGATCTGCGAGCGGGACCGCAGCCGTACCACCCGGTCACCGGTCCACCCCAACCTGCTTCGGCAGGGCCCATCTCGCCCGGCCGGCGGGCAAATGGGTTGCCGGCCGGGCGATCGGCCGACAAGGCTGGTCGCCGTGCATGCCACGGATGACGTCGAGGAGTTGATCGCGCAGGGAGCCGCCGCGCCGGTCGACGGTTGGGGCTTCGGCTGGCTCGCCGGCCGGGCCACCGAGGAGCGCCCACCCTGGGGGTACGCGCGGCTGGTCGCCGACCGGATGGCCCGCGTCGACGCGGCGCTGGACGTGGACACCGGTGGTGGGGAGGTGCTCGCCGAGGTGCCGCGGCCACCGAGGCTGCTGGCGGCCACCGAGGGGTGGCCGCCGAACGTCGAGGTCGCCCGGCGGACCCTGCGGCGGGTGGGCGCGACGGTGGTGGCGGTCGCCCAGGACGGGCCGTTGCCGTTCCGCGACGCCTCCTTCGATCTGGTGGTCAGCCGGCATCCGGTGCGTACCGACTGGGCGCAGACGGCGCGGGTGCTGCGGCCGGGCGGCACGTTCCTGTCGCAGCAGATCGGGGCGGGCACCATGCGGGAGTTGAGTGAGGCGATCCTCGGTCCGCTGCCCCCGCCGGCCGAGCGGCACCCCGAGCACGCGGTGGCCGCCGCCGAGGCCGCCGGCCTGCGGGTGGTCGAGCTGCGGCGGGCCACCCTGCGCGCGACCTTCGCCGACGTCGGGGCGGTGGTGTGGTTTCTCCGCAAGGTGATCTGGACGGTGCCCGGGTTCACCGTCGACCGCTACCGCGAACAACTGCGCGCCCTGCACCACCGGATCGTCAGCGAGGGCCCGTTCGTGGCCCACGCCCAGCGTTTCCTCATCGAGGCCACCCGCCCTCGTTGACGAGTGTGGCCCGCCGCGCCTCAGTGCCGGTGGGCCCGGTGGTGGGTGGCCAGGATGTCGGCGCCGAAGTCGCTGGCGGGGCGGCGCAGCACTGTGTGCGCGTGGTTGCCGTCCGCTGTGGTGTTGTCGTACTCGATGAGCAGGTCGTCGCCCTGGACGCGGTAGTAGTGCCGCTGCCCGGGGTGGGTGGGGCCGGCCCAGGCGAAGTGCAGTTGGCCGGCGTCCAGCCGGGCCGCCTCGCGGATCGCCAACTCGGGCGGCAACCGGTCCAGGTAGACCGCGACCACCTGGTCGAGCAGGGCGCGGCCGGTCGGCCCCAGCCGGGCCGCCGACACGCCGAGCGGTTCCAGCGGCCCGTCGACCCGCCCACGGGTGGCGCTGATGATGTCCGCCGGGGCCTCGTCGGCGATGATCGCGGCATCCCGCTCGGCCGGCCCCAGCGCGTCGAGCAGGGCCCGGGCCAGGTCCTCCTCGACGCCCAGCGGGCGGGAGACCGGGCGGCCGGCGTACCGGACCGCCGCCGGGTTGGCGCCGAAGAAGATCGGCGCGGGGGAGACCTGGTCGTCCACCACCGTCATGTTCACCGACAGATGGTGTCCTTCCAGCCGCCACGCCCAGCGGTCGTCACGCGCCGGATCGCCGAAGACGGCCACCCAGTAGTCACCGCTGTGCCGCCCTCGCTGCCAGTCCTCGGCCCGGTCAAGCACCTCCTCCAGCGCGATGATCGCCATCGCCTGCGCGTACGCCGAGGGGCTGAGCGCGGTGGCCAGCAGCCGGTGTGCGGCCTTGCGGCCGGCGATGTCGAGCGCGGCGAGGCAGACGCCGGGGCGGGGGCGGGGGCGGTATTCCAGCCACCGTCGGTTCGACTCGTCGTCGAACGGGTGTACGGCGCTGTCGCGGGCCGTGGGGTTGAGCGCGGCCAGCAGCGCGGTGGCGGCGGTGCGCATCTGCTCGGGCAGGGGATCTTCCACCGACCCTGTATACCGGCCGGTCGCCGTCGGTGTCAGCCGGTGCGCAGCAGCCGCGTCATCTCCGGCAGGTCGAAGAACGCCGCGGTGTCCAGGGCCGACGGGTTACCGTGGGCCGGGTCGGCGCCGGCGGCGAGCAGCGCGCGGACCGCCTCGGTGTTGCTGCGGAAGACAGCGGCGGCCAGCGCGGTCTGACCGCGGTCGTTGGCCCGGGAGTGGTCGGCGCCGCGACTGAGCAGGGCGGCCACGGTGTCTGGGTGGGCGTGGTAGGCAGCCAGGATCAGCAGCGTGTCGCCCTTGTCGTTGGTGAGGTTGACGGGCAGGCCGGCGTCGACCTGCGCGGCCAGTTCCTCGGTGGAACCGGCCCGGGCCAGGTCGAACATCCGGTGCGCGAACGCCAGCGTCTCGGCGTCGAGGTGGTCGGTCACCGGTTCAGGTTAGTCGCCACGATCCTGATAGGTTGCTCGGCCGGCGTGCTGGGGGAGGGTCCGATGGCGGAGACGGTGTACGTGGGCAACGCGGGTGTCGACGGCGCCGCGGACGCCGGTTGGCTGCTGGGGCACTTCGTGCCGCCGGGCGAGATCCGGCACAGCAGCGAGGTCGAGGTGAAGTGGGGTGTGCATCCGCCCGGGCAGGCCCGGTCGCGGTGGGCCACCGGAGAACGGCGCACCACCCTGCTGGTCCTCGTCGAGGGGTGTTTCCGGGTGGAGTTGCCGGACCGGACGGTCCGGCTGGCGGCGCCCGGCGACTACGTGGTGTGGGGCCGGGGGGTGGACCACTCCTGGTTCTCCGAACGCGCGTCGGTGGTGCTCACCGTGCGGTGGCCCTCGGTGCCGGGTTACCGGGTGGACCCGCCGGTGCTGCGCTGATCGTCGAGGGCGGGGACGGCGTCCCACCAGACGGTATTACCTACTAAACCTATAGGCTTTACCGTCTAGAGTACGAGGGCACCCCGCCGAACGACCCGCGAGGAACCGCCATGACGCACCACCGCCCGGAGCCCGACCTGCGTACCATCGCCGCGCGGTGGGCCGACCCGGCCGGCTGGCCGGTCGCGTTGCGCTACGACCCGGCCGAGCGTTGGTACGCACGCCTGCACGGCGGCGACGACCATGAGGTGTGGGCCCTGAGCTGGCTGCCCGGACAGGGCACCGACCTGCACGACCACGGTGGCTCCGCCGGAGCGTTCCGGGTCGTCGCCGGCGCGCTCACCGAGCAGACGGTGAGCGCCGGTCGGCTGCGCCCCCGGCTGCTGCCCACCGGCGCGGTGCGCCGCTTCGGCGCCCGCCACGTGCACCAGGTGACCAACCAGGGGCCGGTGCCGGCGGTGAGCGTGCACGTCTACCGGCCGGCCCTGCTGCGGATGACCCGCTATCACCTCGTCGACGGCCGACTGCGGGTCGCCGAGGTCGCCGAGGCCGGCCGGTCCTGGTGAGCGGCCCGCCACGATCCATACCCGTCACCGGAAGGAACCCATGATGCAGCTGACCGCCGAGCACTGCCCGGCCCCGGTGCCGCCGCCGGGCGCTCGGGGCATCGACGAGATCCTGGCCGCCGCGCGTGCCCGCCTCGACCGACTGGACCCGGAGCGGGCGCACCTGGCGTACCGGGCCGGGGCGCTGCTCGTCGACATTCGACCGGCCGCGCAGCGGGCCGCGCACGGCATGGTGCCGGGCTCGCTCGTGGTCGAGCGCAACGTGCTCGAGTGGCGCTTCGACCCGCGCTGTCCGGCCCGCCTGCCGCAGGCGGTCGACTACGACGTGCCGGTGGTGATCCTCTGCCAGGAGGGCTACACCTCGTCGCTGGCCGCCGCCGCCCTGCAGGACCTCGGACTGCACCGGGCCACCGACGTGGCGGGTGGGTTCGCGGCCTGGCGGATCGCCGGTCTGCCAGCCCTCGGCCCGACGCCGCTGCACCGCACCACCGCTCCCGCGCCCCCGGTCGACACCGGGCGAGCGCGTCGCTGACCGTCCCGCCGTAGCGGGCGTACCGCCACCCAGGAGGCACCATGTCCGTCGTCGCCATCCCCACGCGCCGTCACCCCGGGCTGCGCCCCGCCCGGCCGCGCACCGCACCGACCCTGACCATCACCGTCGACCTCGTCCCCGGGCCGCTGAGCCCGCGGCTTGCCCGACTGGTCCAGCTGCTCGGTGAGCTGGCCGAGTCGGGGGAGGGCCAACCGGGTGCCGTCGAGGACGTCGCGGCGGGGCCGCGACCGGTTCCGCCCATCGCCGAGTTGCCCGCCGACGTGGAGCACGTCCACATCCTGGCCGGCTCGCGGCTGGTCCGCCGTGGCGGCCAGGTCGTCCCGCTGACCCGCATCGAGTACGAGTTGCTGCTGTTCCTGGCCGAGCGGCCGCGCCGGGTCTTCACCCGCCCGCAGTTGTTGTCCAGCGTCTGGGGTTACCAGCACGCCGTGGCCCGGACCGTTGACGTGCACGTCCGCCGGCTCCGCGCCAAGCTCCCCGGCGCGGAGCTGATCACCACCGTCTACGGTGTCGGCTACCGGCTGGCCGACGATGCGGGGATCAGCGTGGACCACGATCGCTGAGCCCTCACTCCGGCGATCCGGCGAGGCCGCACCGAACGGGACGGGGACCCCCGTATCGGGGCATCTGGCGGGCTCTGCTGTAATCATCTGACCTCACACGCAGAGCGAGCACGTGGCTCCGATGTGTAAGTCAATTGTCACAGTCATGCAACGCGGCCGCCTCTTGACCCTCGCCCAAGCGCCGGGAAACATCGATGAAGCGGCGTCCCGGGCCGTGGGGAGATACCCGGATCAGCCCAAGGAGGACCATGTCGGTCAGCCCTGCCTCGCCGCGCGCCGGATGGCATACGTCCCAACCTCCGGTGCCCGGTCGACCTCCCGGCGGCCAGCGTCGCCCGGCCAACACCGCCGCGCCCGTGCTCACCGTGACGCTGTCCATCCCGCTGGCCTGCGAGGAGTCGTTGACCCCGGCGGCACGTCGGCTGCTCGAAGCCGCCCGCGAGATGCTCGAGCGGGGGGAGGGCGTGATCGTCGGCGCGGTCCCGGCCGAGCGCCGCCCCGAGCAGACGTCCTCCAACCGAGCGTCGACCCGCGCGCTCAGCCCGACCATCCCGGCCCTGCACATCCTCGCGTCGTCGCGCTCGGTGCTGCGCGACGACGAGCCACTGCCGCTGACCCGGCTGGAGTTCGACCTGCTGCTGCACCTTGTCGCCCACCCGCGCCGAGTGTTCACCAGGCTGCAACTACTCAACGCCGTCTGGGGCTACGAGCACGCCGGCGTACGCACCGTCGACGTGCACGTGCGTCGGCTGCGCGGCAAGGTGGGCGTGGACGTGCCCCTGGTCACCACGGTCTACGGAGTGGGCTACCGGTTGGCCGACGACGCCCGGGTCACGATCGACCGCACCGGCTGACCGGCGGCACCGCCCCGCCCGGCGCGGGGCAGGATGGTCCGGTGCGCATCCGCCCCATCTCGCCCGACCTGCTCGTCGACGAGCTGACCGGCCGGCTGGCCGCCGCCGCGACACGCGCCGCGACCGACGCCGCCGGGCCCGCGCGACTGCGGGTGGCGGTGGACGGCCCACCCGCCGCGGGCGTCGACGACCTGGCCGCCGCGCTCGTCGATCCACTGCGCGCCCGGGGTCATCCGGTGCTGCACGTCCGGGCCACCGACTTCCTCCGCCCCGCGTCGCTGCGCTTCGAGTTGGGCCGCACCAACCCGGACTCCTTCTACGAGAACTGGGTCGACGAGGCCGGACTGCGTCGCGAGGTGCTCGACCCGGCCGGTCCGGGTGGTACCGGGCGACTGCTCCCGTCGCTCTGGGACGCCGACGCCGACCGCGCCAGCCGCGCCCGCTACGTCCACCTGCCACCCGGAGGCGTCGTCCTGGTCAGCGGCCCGCTGCTGCTCGGCGGCGGCCTGCCCTTCGACGTCACCGTCCACCTTCAGCTGTCCCCGGCGGCGCTGCGCCGGCGTACCGAAGCTGCCCAGCAATGGGCGCTGCCGGCCTTCGACAGGTACGCCGAGGAGGTCGTTCCGGCGAGCTTCGCCGACGTGGTGGTCCGCGCCGACGACCCCCGCCACCCGGCGCTCGTGCAGCCCGACGAGGACGCCTGAAAACCGTCGAGATCGTCGGTTTGCTCGGCTCGTCGGGTGGGTACTCGCCCGGCTCACAGCGCGCGGGTGATCGCCCGCGCACCAGACGCGACAGTGACCGGGGCACCACGCCGCCGGCAGCCGGTTCACCGAGAGCCAAGGCCCAGGAAAGGCAGGCAGCGATGCTCGTCCACGACACGGTCGGTGCGACCCGTCCCCAGGCGGAGATCGACCAGATCCGGCACTCCCTGCAGGCGCGCTACGACGAGCTGACCGCCGAGTACGACCAGGCCGTGCTCCAGAGTCAGGTGCTGCGACTGGTGGAGGTCGGTGACACCGCCGGCGACGACCAGGCCGACAGTGGCACCAAGACCGCCGAGCGGGACACCGCGCAGTCGCTGCTGCGCACCATCCTCGACCGCCGCGCCCAGTACGAGCACGCCCTCGGCCGGCTCGAGGAGGGCACCTACGGCTGGTGCGAGGGGTGCGCGGCGGCGATCCCGGTGGAGCGGCTGGAGATCTTCCCGGCGGCCACCACCTGTGTGTCCTGCAAGCAGACCCGTGAACGGCGGGCGGCCTGAGCGACGCCAGCGGTTGCCGGTCGGTCCAGCACGCGATGGACTGCACCCATGGGTGACATCCTGGTGGGCACCGCGTCCTGGACCGACCGCACCTTGCTCGACTCGGGGTGGTACCCGCAGACCGCGGACACCCCGGAGAAAAGGCTGGCCTACTACGCCCGGAAGTTTCCGCTCGTCGAAGTGGACGCCACCTACTACTCCCCACCCGCCGAGGCGACCGCGAGGCTGTGGGCCGAGCGCACCCCGGCGGGCTTCACCTTCAACATCAAGGCGTTCAGCCTACTGACCGGACACCCCACCCGGGTCAGCGCGCTCTACAAGGACCTGCGACCGGAGACCGACAAGAAGAACGTCTACCCCGACGATCTACCCGCCCAGGCGTACGAGGAGGTCTGGACGCGGTTCCTGTCCGCGCTGGACCCGCTCGTCGAGGCGGGCAAGCTGGGCGCGCTGCTGTTCCAGTTCCCGCCCTGGTTCACCATCAAGCGGGCCAACAAGGAGTACCTGCTGGAGGTGGCCAAGCGCTGCGCGCCGCTGCGCCCGGTCTACGAGTTCCGGCACGCCTCCTGGTTCGACGGCGACAACGCCGACGAGACCCTCACCTTCCTGCGCGAGCACAACCTGCCGTACGTGTGCGTGGACATGCCGCAGGGTCACCGCTCGTCGCTGCCCCCGGTGCTGGCCGCCACAGCGGACCTCGCGGTCGTGCGTTTCCACGGCCACAGCGACAAGTGGACAAGCAAGGACATCCACGAGAAGTTCGGCTACCACTACTCCAAGCGGGAGCTGGCCGACTGGGCGCCGAAGCTGCGCGAGTTGGCCGACCAGGCCGGCCAGACCCACGTGTTGATGAACAACTGCTACCGCGACTACGCGCAGACAAACGCGACGACCCTGGCCGGGTTGCTCGGCGCGGACTGAGAGGTCGCCGCGGTCACCACTCACCCGACCGGGGTGAGGTCGGGTCACCCGGGCCGCCGGCAGGGTGGACGCGGTGGGTGCGGCCACCGGGTCGGTGGCCGCCGCCGGAGACGACACGGAGGTGACGGGGGATGACGGTTCGAGTGGTGACGGATCGGCGGCGTGGAGCCGTCCTGCACGTGGTCGGCACACCCGACGACGCCCGGCGCGCCCCGCAGGGCAGCCCGGTG
The DNA here is from genome assembly GCF_040649215.1 of Micromonospora sp. NPDC049044. Taxonomy (NCBI): domain Bacteria; kingdom Bacillati; phylum Actinomycetota; class Actinomycetes; order Micromonosporales; family Micromonosporaceae; genus Micromonospora; species Micromonospora sp. NPDC049044. The sequence goes on from NZ_JBEZFA010000011.1 coordinate 90,192, forward strand.
CGGGCCCGACGCGGCCCGGTGGGGCCGCCACGTCGCACCGACGACCGACGGTGGGACAACACGGAACGGGGGGCCACCGATGGCTGACGCGATGATCTCAGCGTTCGAATCCTCGCTGGACAAGACGAACCTGATCCTGAAGGACATCGAGGACGCCTACGGTTGGCCGAAGGATCGGCGCAACCAGTCGTACGCGGCGCTGCGCACGGTGTTGCACCTGTTGCGCGACCGGCTGCCGGTGGACGAGAGCGTGGAGTTCGCCCAGCAGTTGCCGGTGCTCGTGCGGGGCATCTACTTCGACGGGTGGGTCCCGTCGGACGTGCCGATCAAGCTCAACCGGGACGACTTCCTCTACGAGGTCCGCCAGGGCTTCCCGTACGACGCGGAGGGCGGCCCGGAACGGGTGACGCAGGTGGTGCTCGACACTCTGCGCCGACACGTCACGCAGGGCGAATGGCAGGACGTGAAGGACACCATGCCGGCCGACCTGGCCACCATGATGCCGTGACGACCTGATCCGCGCCGGAGCCCGCCCGACGACCCCGTCGGGCGGGCTCAGTCGCCGGTGGGGTCCGCCTCGGCGGCGGTCGGCACCCGGGACACCGGCTGCCCGACCCGCCGGGCCTCCGCCGCGAACGCGACAGCGTCCACGATCGCCGCGCCGCCCGGGTCGTTGTTGAAGTACACGTACGCCGGTTCGTCCGCGCCGAACGTGTCGTCCAGCCGGTGCGCCCAGGACCGCAGCGCCGCGCGACCGTAGCGGGGCCAGGGTCGGGCCCGGCCCTCGTGCAGCCGCAGGTAGCCGAAGTCGGTGGTGCGCCAGAGCGGCGCGACGGGTCGTCCGAGCCGGTCCGCCCAGACCAGGGCCGCCCGACGCCGTTCCAGCACCGCCCGGGTGGCGTCGGTCCACCAGGAGGGGTGTCGGGGCTCCACCGCGACCCGCACGTCCGCCGGGAACAGCCGCAGGGTGGCGTCGAGCGCCGCCACGTCCACCCGCAGGTTCGGCGGCAGTTGCAGCAGCACCGGGCCGAGCCGGTCACCGAGCGCGGTGGCCCGACCCAGGAACCGGGCCACCGGCTCGGCCGGGTCACGCAACCGTTTGATGTGGGTGAGATAGCGGCTCATCTTCACCGCAACGCAGAAGTCCGCGGGCGTCCGGGCCCGCCAGGCGGCGAAGGTGTCCCGCTCCGGCAGCCGGTAGAAGGCGTTGTTGACCTCCACCGTGGCGAAGCCCTCGGCGAAGTGCTCCAGCCAGAGCCGCTGCGGCAACCGCTGCGGATAGAAGCGGCCCCGCCAGTCCCGGTACTGCCAGCCGGACGTACCCACCAGGATCACCGTCCCATCGTGACACTGCCGCCGGTGAACCGCCCGTCTCGCCCCGCTTCGACGTCTACGGTGAGGGTTAGAGAAGATCGCGCGTGGGGTACCACCCGCAGCACGACGAACCCCGGCGTACGGCGGGGCGGCACACCCGAGGGAGTACCGATGGCACTCAACGACGACGACATGCAGACCAGCGGCGGCGGCGGCCTGGAGGGCCCGGCCGACGGTGGCGCGACCCCCGGTCACCAGGACGGTGGCGCGGACGGTGGCGCGGAGGGCCCGGCCGACGGTGGCGCGACCCCCGGTCAGCACGACGGTGGCGCGGACGGTGGCGCGGAGGGCCCGGCCGACGGTGGCGCGACCCCCGGTCAGCACGACGGTGGCGCGGACGGTGGCGCGGAAGGCCCGGCCGACGGCGGTGCGACGCCGGGTCAGCAGGACGGTGGCGCCGACGGCAGCGCGCGGTAGCGGCACATCATGACGCACCTCGACCCGCCGGGCGGCCACGGCCGCCCGGCGGTTCCGTCCGCATCCGCCGCCGCCGCGCTGGCCCGTTGCGTCTCTGTCGAACCGGCCAAGTTCGCCGCCGCGCACTGGGGCCACACGCCGCTGCTGTCGCGCGCCGCCGAGCTGCCCGACCCGGCCGGCTTCACCGACCTGCTCAGCCCCGCCGACGCCGATGAGCTGCTGAGCCGGCGGGGTCTGCGTACCCCGTTCCTGCGGGTCGCCAAGGACGGCCAGTTGGTGCCGGCGGCGCGCTTCACCGGCGGTGGCGGCGCCGGCGCCGAGATCGGCGACCAGGTGCTCGACGAGCGGGTCCTGGAGCAGTACGCCGCCGGCGCGACCCTGGTGTTGCAGGGTCTGCACCGGATCTGGCCACCGCTCGTCGACTTCGCCCGTGATTTGGGGCTGGCGCTCAACCAGCCGCTACAGGTCAACGCCTACCTCACCCCGACCGGCAGTCAGGGCTTCGCCACCCACTACGACACCCACGACGTGTTCGTCCTGCAGGTCGACGGCCGCAAACACTGGCGGATCCACCCACCGGTGCTGCCCGACCCGCTGGAGAAGCAGCAGTGGGGTGGACGGGCCGACGAGGTCGGGGCGACAGCGCAGGGCCCCGCCGCGCTGGACGTGGTGCTCGCCCCCGGCGACGCCCTCTACCTGCCCCGGGGCTGGCTGCACAGCGCGCAGGCGCAGGACGCCAGCTCGCTGCACCTGACCGTGGGCATCCGGGCACTCACCCGCTACGCCCTGGTCGAGGAGTTGCTCGCGCTGGCCGCCGAGGACCAGCGGCTGCGGGCGACCCTACCGTTCGGCACCGACGTCGCCGACCCCGACGACATCGAGCCGGAGCTGACCGAGACGGTGGAGGCCCTGCGCGACTGGCTGCTGCGCGCCGACCCGGGCGCGGTCGCCGCGCGTCTGCGTCAGCGGGCCTGGCCGGCGGCCCGCCCGGCACCCATCCGACCGCTCGCCCAGGCCGACGCGTTGGCCGCGCTGGACGCCGACACCCGGGTCACCCTGCGGCCGGGCCTGCGCTGGCAGTTGGTGCCGCACGGGTCGGACACGGTGGCGCTGCGGCTGTTCGACCGGACCATCACCCTGCCGGTGAGCTGCGAGGCCGCGGTCCGTGCCCTGCTCAGCGGCGCGGTCGCCCGGGTCGGTGACCTGCCCGGCCTGCCCGACGACGCCGACCGGGTCACCCTGACCCGCCGGCTCCTGCGCGAGGCCGTCCTGATCCCGGCCTGAGCTACCGCGCCAGTGCGGTGAGCATTTCTCGTAGCCAGGCGATCTCGGTGCGGCTGGTGGCGGTGGCGATGCGAAAGAGACCCTGGCGGAAGGGGTCGTCGGGAAAGTCGTCAGCGCGCAGCGGTCGGTCGCCGTCCCAAAAGAAGCTCGCCGGCTGGGTGAGGAAGTCGAGGCGACGGCGCAGGACGGCCGCCTGACCTGCCGGGTCGTCGAGACGATGCAGGAACGCCAGCAGGGTGAACCAGCGGTTCTCGTCGGTGATGAAGAGCGCGTCGGGGTTGCGGAGCTGACGCAGCAACTCCGCCTCTCCGGCCGGGCTCAGGATCAGCACGTGCCGTGGGGCCGCCACCTGGCCGGCCTGCACGTCCCGACGAAGCAGGCCCGCACGTTCCATCCGCTTGATCGTCGGGTACAGCGTCCCGTCCGCGATCGGCCGGACGTGGCCGGTGAGCGCGGCCACCCGTTTGCGTAGCTCGTAACCGTGCAGCGGGGCGTCGGCCAGGAAGCCCAATATCGCGAACTCCAACACCGTGCTAACTTACCTCGGCAACGAAATACCTCGAACACGAGGTATCAGTCAGGAGGCACGTGATGCGTGGCGCCCAGGTCCGAGAAGATGGCACGACGATCCGCTGGGTGGAACTGCCCGGCGCCGAACCCACCCGGGTCTACCTGCACGGTCTCGGCGCCTCCTCGCCGGCGTACTACGCCGCGGCGGCCACCGACCCCGCCCTCGCCGGACGGCGCAGCCTGCTGATGGATCTGCTCGGGCACGGCATGAGCGACCGACCGGCCGACGCCTCGTACACCCTTGAGGAGCACGCCGACCTCGCCGCCACCGCGCTCACAGCCGCCGGGGTCAGCGCCGCGGAGGTGATCGCCCACAGCATGGGCGGCGCCGTCGCCATCGTCCTGGCCGCCCGCCATCCGCATCTTGTCAGCGCACTGGTTCTCGTTCATGCCACCCTCGACCCGCAGCCTCCAGGCGTCGGCATCGGAGCCCGCTACACCGAGGAGCAGTTCGTGCACGGCGACGGCCGATCCGAGACGCTCACCCGCGTCGGCGCGGCCTGGGCGGCGACGATGCGGCTCGCTGGCCCGGAGGCGCTCTACCGCACGGCGGTACACCTCAACCGCGACAGCACCCCGACCATCCGTGAACTGCTGCTCGAACTGCCCGTGCCGCGCACCTACCTCCACCCCGCCGGTGACGAACCGGTCGGTGCGCGCGCCTTGTCCGACGCCGGCGTGCGGGTGGTCGCCGTGTCGGACAGCGGCCACAACATCATGCTGGACAACCCCGACGGCTTTGTCGCGGCAACCGTCGCGGCACTGCCGGCATAGCGCACGCTTCGCCGGCGACTGCGCCAGCGGGCCTGGCCGGCGGCCGTTCTTGTCCCGGTCCGCGCTATTTGGCGGCAGCCGCGACCAGCTCGATCCGGAGCGTGTTGGTGATCTCGTCGGTCAGCTCGCCCTCCGCGCCGAGCGAGATCGTGCCCTGCTCGGTGACGCCGAAGACGAGTTCCACAGTGCCGGCCTGTAACACGAGCGGGTCGTCGCCGCCGCTGCCGGCGGCGACGACCGCCCGGATCGTGGTGATCGCGTCCACCAGGGTCGCCGCGACCGCGCTGTGCCGCAGCTCGTGCCGATCCTGGAGATCCTCGGCGACGAGGGTGATGTCGATCGTGTGGGTCTTCTGGTGGGATCGGCTGCCGCCCACCTTGACCTTCCAGCCGATCACCGGGACCCGGAAGTCCACGCCGGCACCGCCCTTCGTGGTGACGACCGCGCTCAGGATCAGCTGAACGGAGGCGACCCGCAGGTCCCGACCCTCGTCGGTAGTCGAGATGCCGGCCTGCTCCACGGCATACTTCACCGCGGCCACCAGTTCCCCGACGGGCACGCTGTAGTCGTCCACGTTCATGTCGCACCACCCTTGCGCACTAGTTGAACTGCCGATCGTTCACAAGGCCGCGGTGGCGAACGGGTCGCCGTACACGGTGTAGGCCAGCCAGGTCGGGTCCAGCGGGTCGCCCCGCTGCTCGACCCGGGCGGCGAGGGCCGCCTCGCCGAGCGTGACGCCTTCGGCCAGGGACCGGTAGAACGCGGTGGCGAAGCGCGCCGAACTGTCCGAGCGCACCGCCCAGAGCGTACCGACGAAAGCGCCCGCCCCGGACGACATGAACTGCTGCGCCCAGCCGAGCATCCTGGTGTACGTCGGGGCGACGCCCGCGCTGCGGCACGCGTTGATGAACACCAGCGGCGCGGTCTCCTGTAGCAGTCTCTGCAGGCATGCCTCGTTGAGCAGGGACGGCTCAAATCGTCCGTCGTCCAGGGCAATGAAGGAGCCGGTCGACGAGAACGTGTTGTGGCAGGCGAAGTGGAGCGCGCCCGACGCCCTGGACCTGATCAGGGTGAGCAACTCGGTCGACCTGGTGATGGGTTCGCTGTGTGCCGCGTCGAGGATCGCGCGGATGGTGGCGACCTCCTCGTGTGCGCCGGTCGGCGACTCCGCCGGCAGCACGAAGCGCGGATTGCGCAGGCCGACCCTTGCGGCGCGGTGCTGCCCGTAGGTGCGTCGCACCACCGGGACCTGCTCGACGAGGAAACCGTCATCGTGCTCGGCACCGAGCGGATAGAGCAACTCCCACGGGACCACGTCGTGGTCGGTGGCTATCGTGAAGGCACTCATGTCAGCGCCGACCTGCCAGAACTGTTCCCGCACGGCGGCCGGCACCAGCTCCGACCACAGCTGAATGCCCGCTGCCCGGAGGACTTCGCGAGCCATCGTCGCGCCGTGGCGGGAGCCGCCTCCGGCCATCAGCTGCAACTTCCGGATGGTGTGCTCCACCGTCTGGTCCGGCGTGGTGGTGACCCGCTCGACGACCGGGGCGAACAGGGCCGCGTCGGAGCGCAACTGGAAGGTGTACCGACCGCGGTCGAACCGTACCTCCATGGTCACCTCGCGGGGCCGGGCCGACGGGGCACCCATCGGCGCCGCCTTCGGCTGGCCGGGGTGGAACGGCCCACCGTCCGCGACGAAGACCTCCACCGACACCTCGCCGAGGAAGGTGCCACCGGCCCAGGCGGTCACGTCGACACGATGCAGACCGGGGGTACGCGCGCCGAAGCCGAACCGGATCGGATCCGGATCGTCGTCGGGCGTGACCAGCACGGTCTGCTGGAGCGGACCCTCGGGGCGCAGGCCGGCTGGCGCGTGAATGGTCACCGTCACCGGCGTGCCGGCGTCGGCGACGATGAGATTCGGCATCGGAGCAATAAAGGCGTCGGGATGGACGGGCCGTCCCACGGTGACGAGCCGGACCTCGACGCTCAGGTCCCGCCCCACCGGGACGCGAGCGGGCGCCCGGACCTCCAGTTGCCGATCCGGCTCTGCGGTGCTGTCCGGGGTGGGAGTCGTCGTCGGTTCAGGCTCGACAGTCGCCCTGCTTTGTGCAGGACCGGCCCAGCTCGGAGTTTCGGGCCGGCCCTGCGTGGCCGGCGTCGGCCAGCCCGCGACCGGCGTCGGCCAGTCCATGGGCGGCTCGGCCGTGACCCGCGGCGGAGCAGGCTGGCGATACCTTTCATGGGTCGATGGGTGGCTTAGGAAGACGTAGCGGCGGGAGAGCGTCACACCGGTGGTGACGAGCGGGTGCCGAGCAAGCCGCCTATCGATTGCCTCCTCGGCCTCGGCGCCCTGCTCGACGGTGAACTGGAGGCTGATCGGCCGGCAGATGTCCAGCAGGAAGCAGCGGAGCCGGGCGGCGGCATCCCGGACCGAATGCCGGACGACCTCGGCCGCGCCGGTCACCCGGAAGTCGACGGCGAACGACGCCTCGAAGTAGTCCTCGTCCAACGTGGGCAGTCGGAGGCCGAGTGAGGCCTGCTGGCCGCCGGCGTCCACCTCGTATCGGATGGAATACCGGGCGTCGATCTTCGGCGATCCGGTTGGTGGGTCGTCCTCGGCGACCTCCAGGTCACCGTGACGAGTCAGGTAGACCACCGCCGCCCCCGGGTGTGCGCGCGGCGGCATGCCGACGCGCACCGGCTCCTCGCTGAGCACCAGGGGGATCACCGGCCCGACTCGGCCGAGCGGGCCGGTGGCGAGTTCGTCCACGAGCCTGTCGACCGAATCGCTCACCCATCGCGGGCCGAAGCGTCGGTTGAGCCGCCTCTGGTCTGTCCACAACGATCGCAGTGCCCGCAGCGCCCGGGACCTCTCCATGCCGGCCGGTAGCTCGGCATTCTCCACCAGCACTGCGACAATCCGGACCTTCAGCTCGTACGCCGTCTCGATCTCGCGGGTGACGACCTCATGGAGGCCCGCCGACGGATCCCGGAGAACGCTGAGAAACTGCGGCCCGATCACGACGACGAGCGCCGCCGAGGCCGACAGCCGACGCCGAAGATCAGCCGACGACTCCACCAGGCTCGGATCGCCGCGCAGGATGTGGTCCTCACCGACGCGGGCGCTCAGTGCGTCGACGAGCAGACGCGCCGGGTGGCTCTCACTGTCGGTGTGGTAACTCAGCGAGAAGCTCACCATCCCACCCACGATATCGAAGATCCCAGAATCGATCATCGGGCCGAGGGTCAGCTTTTCGACAACCCCTTGCGGACTGACCGGTCAGCGGCCGAGGGTCAGCAGCAGCGCGGTGGTCAGCAGGCCCGCGCCGAGCACCACGGTGATCGGCCGGGGGCCGAGCACCGCGTGCCGACGGTCGGCCAGCACCCGCGCCGGCACCAGCCCGACGAACGGCCCGAACAGGGTCACCACCAGCGCCAGCACCGGCATGCCCACCGCCAGGTCGCCGCCGTACCCGACGCCCAACGCCCGCGCCCCGGCCCCCAGGGCGTACGCGAGCATCGCGCCGGCCACCCCGCAGAGCGCCAGCAGCGGGTTGACCGAACCCGGCAGCTCACCCGGCTGCCCGGCCCGGTCGAGCAGGTCCCGGGCCCGGGTGAGCAGCAGCACCGCGTCGGTGGCCCCGTCGCCGCTCGCCGGGGCGGGCGGGCCGCCGAGACGACGGGCGCCCAGGCGGGCGCGTACCTGCTGCCACAGGTGCGCCACCTCGGCGTCGACCCGTTCCTGCTGCTCGCGCGCCTCGACGAGGGCCACCTCGGCGTCCTGGACCTGCTCGGTGGCGTCGGCGACGGCCCGTTCGGCAGCGGCGCACTGCCGCTCGTACCAGCTGTGTGCCTCGGCGCGCTGCTCACCCACCCGCGCGGTCAGCTCGGCCAGCCGCCGCAACTGCGCCGCGTACGTCTCACTGGCCACTGGTTCGTTCATCGCGACGGTCCATAAGGGATGATCACCTGTCCGGTGCGGTGGACAGCCCGGTCGAAGAAGAGCCCTCGCCAGGGGCGGGGATACCAGTCCGGGCCGCCGGTGCCCGGGTAGAGCGAGGAACCCAGCTCCCCGCCGTGCGCGTCAAGCGCCACCCAGGCGCCGATCTGGTCGGTGCGGGCAGCGGGCCCGCCGAGGTCGGCGCGCATCCGGGCCACTCCCCGCCACCAGGCCAGCACGTGCGTCCGTCGTTCCGGCCCGTCGTGCAGGATCCGGCGCAGCTGCTCCAGGCCGGTGCTTCGACCCACCCGGGCGGCGAGCGCGCCGGCCGCCGCGTCGACAGCGAACAGCAGCAGGTAGTGCGGGGTACCCGGGCCGGTCAACCCGTCGGCTGTCTCGGCCATCAGCTCGCCCACCGTCTCCTCGTCGTACCAGGCGGCGTCGTCGGCCAGGTCGTCGTAGAGGGCCCGGGCCATCGGGTCGGCGTCCGCGTCGAGGCAGGCGATGGAGAACCGGGCGGTGCCGGGCGGGTGCTGGCGGGCCAGTGACCGGGCCGCCGCGTCCAGCACCGCGCACGCCTCGTCCACCCGGGTGCCCAGCACCGCGAGGTTGCGCCCCGGGGCGCGGGGCAGTCGCAGCGCCGCCGAGCGGGACTGCACGTCGATGATCTCGCCGAGCAGGGCCACCGGGCTGCGCGGCACGCTCCCGTCCGCGGGCGCGGTGAGCGCCCGGAAGTCCGGGGCGTCCGCCAGCCGGGGGATCGCGTCGCCGTCGAAGAGTCGGGCCGGTGCCGCGTCGGGCGGCCGCATCCGCCACAGCCGGTGCTGCAACCCGCTCCACGTCTCCCAGTCGCTTGCCGACGGGATGCGGGCGACCTCGTTGCCCTCCACCATGCCCGACTCGGCGTTGACCACCGCGTGCCAGCGAGGCAGCGACTGCGCCGCGTCGTTGCGTTCGGCGAGGATCCGCAGCGCCTTGGGTAGCGCGATACGCAGGGTGAACTGGGCGACGAGCGCCGGGCGACCCCACAGCGCCTCGATGCCGCGCACGTCCTGCGAGGCGAGCACCAGGTGGATGCCCTGCGACCGGCCGCGCCGGGCCAGGTCCTCCAGCAGGTCGGCGGCCTCCCGGGCGACCACGTCGCGACCGGCCAGCAGCATCTGGAACTCGTCGACCACGGCGACGATCCGGGGCCAGTGCCCGGTCGGGTCGACCGCCCGCAGCTCGGCCAGCTTGGTGACCTCGTGCTTCTTGGCCGCGTCGGCCCGCCGGCGCAGCTCCTCGGCGAGGAACCGCAACAGCGCCAGGCCGAACTCCCGGTCGGTGTTCACGTTGATGCCGACCAGACGCATGTGCGGCAACCAACTCGGGTCACGCCGGCCCTGCGCGAACCGCGCGAACGACACCCCCTCCTTGAAGTCCAGCAGGTAGAACTCCAACTCGGCGGGGGAGTAGCGGGCGGCCAGAGCGCCGATCCACGCGAAGATCAGGTTGGTCTTGCCGGTGCCGGACGGCCCACCGATCAGCGCGTGCGGCGGGTAGTCGCCCAACGTCAGCCGAACCGGGCGGCCCTGCGGTCCCTCACCGATAGGTGCGGTCAACCCGTCGGCGGAGTCCTCCCGCCACATCAGCTCGGGCGGGGGCAGCAGGTCCGCGAACGGCGTCGGCGGCGGGCCCGCGTTCACCTGGGCGGCGATCTCCCGGCAGGTATCGGTGACAAGCGTCGGCGGCGGCGGCGGATCCAACCGCACCGGCAGCCCGGCCGACCCGCCGACCCGGGCACCCGAGGCCTCGGCCACCACCCGGGTCACCGTCGGGTCCTCCGGCACCGGCACACCGTGCACCACCAGGTGCACCCCGCAGGCCGCGCCGGCGCGTACCACCCGGTCCAGTTGGCCGCGCTCGTGCCGGTTCAGCTCGTCGCCGCCGAGCAGCACCGCCACCCGCCACGGTTCGGGTCGTCGGCCGGTCGCCGCGGCCAGCTCGCGCAGCGAGGCGTACTCGCCGGCGAGCACCGTCTCGTTGATCCGGCGGATCTGCTCCACCAGGTCGTCGAGCAGTGCGCCAAGCCCGCCGGGGCCGACGAAGGTGAGCAGCCCCGCCGTGCCCAGCGGCGCGAACCCGGCCAGGCCGCCACCAAGCTGTTCCGGGTCGTACCCGACAAGCCGTACCGCCCCCGGTTCGGCGCGGCCGGCGGCCCGCAGCAGCAACGCCGACACCACCGCGTCGCAGCCGGCCCGATCGTCTCCGGAGAGGTGGACGTGGCCGGCGTCCAGGAGCGGCACCAGCGCCGGCACCGGGTCGACGCCGTCGATCCGGACGGTGCCGACCCGCAGCGCGCCGGGCGGTTCCGCCCGCCGGGTCGGTGTCGGCGTCCACCGGGCCCAGTCGGCCCCCGCGCAGCCGGGCGCCTCCTGCCGGGCCGCCTCGGCAGCCCTGCGGGCCAGCTCGGCGATCCGGGTGGAGTAGCGGGCGTCGATCTCGGCGATGCGTCGGTCCCGCTGGGCGCCCACCCGCTCCGGTACGGCGGCCGCCGCCCGCTGGACCCGGGCCAGCCGTTCCCGCCCGGAGGTCAGCTCCGCCTGGGCGGCGGACAGCTGGGTACGGGTGGCGCCCAACGCCTCGGCCAGGGTGTCCCGGATCCGCCGGGCCAGTTGACCACGCCGGTCAGCCATCGGAGCCCCGGCGAGTCGGGGCGTCCCGCCACGGGCTGCCCGAGCGTGCCGGCAGCCCGCCGGAGCGCTGTCCACCCGTATCCGCCGGCCGTCGGACCGCACCAGCGGGGCGCACACCCAACTGGCCCGTGCCGCCCGACGGGCCCGTGCGGCCCGACTGGCCCGTGCCGCCCGACTGGCCCGTGCCGCCCGACTGGCTCGTGCCGCCCGACTGGCCCGTGCCGCCTGGTCGGGCCGTGCCGGCGGGCAGGTCCCGGCCGAGGCGGGCGAGCAGCAACCCGGTCGCCACACCGGCGGTCACCGCGGAGTCGGCGGCGTGCGGTGGCTCGCCGGTGGCGCGCGGCGGCGGCATCCGGCACACCCGGGTCAGCAGTGTCTCCAGCACCGGCGGCGGCAGCCCGGGCAGCAGGTCGCGGACCCGCCCGTCCAGCTCCCCGCGCAGTCGAGGGAGGTCGGCGGCGCGCGGCGGATGCCCGAGCAGCTCACCGGCAAGCTCGCGCAGCAGGGGCGGCGCCAGCGCCGCCATACCCAGCCCCACGTCGGCCGGGGCCCGGCGCAGATCCTTGCGGAGCCGGTCCCGGTCGCCGGAGCGGACACCACCCACCACCCGGCGCAGCAACTCCTGGGAGTCGTCCACCCGCTCGTCGGGTTCGTCGTCGGTGCTCTCGCGTCCGCCGGTCAGCTCGGCCACCCGCACCGACCACCAGCGGCTCATGCGGACCTGCTCGGCCGGCTCCGGCGCGACAGCGGTGGGCCCTGCGGACGGCGGCGTGTCGTGTCGGGGAGCGCGTTGCTCGGGGCGGGGCGCCGGGCCGCCGTCCGCGCCCAGCCCGATCGCCGCCAGGTACGCCGAGAGTTGCTCCTGTGCCACCCGCAACGCGTAGCCGGCGCTCTCGGCATGCTCGGTAGCGGCGGACAACTCCGGCACTCCCATCGGGTTCGCCGACTCCTGGCGGACCCAGCGCAGTCGCTCCGCGGCCAGGCCGAACTTGTCCAGGGCCTGCCCGAGCAGGGCCAGCGGGAACTCCTCGCTGGCGGCGCGGACCTGCCCACCGACGTCCTCGATGATGGACATGGCGGCTACAGGGTCGCGACGTAGAGCTGCGCCTGCTCGACCGCGACAAGTGTCGCGGCGAGACACTCCTCCAGCTCCTGGCTGGCCTGTGTCAGCGACGCCTGGGCCGCCTCCACCGTCTCGTGCCCGCTGCCCTCCAGCGCACCGGCCAGGGTCTGCTGGGCCTCGGCCAGTTTCTCGCCGGCCGCCTGCACGGCTGTCTGGCCGTCTCCGATCTGTTGGAGGGCGACATCGATGGCAGCCTTCAGCTCGGCGACGCTCGCCACGGCGGAACCTCCTGGGGGCGGGGAGATCTCCATTAGAGCCTATCGGCCACCGCGAAAGAACATCCGCCCTGTCGGTGTTCCTGCCCGCCTGTCCGGTAGGACCCCGGAAGTGCCGGGAGTCCGTTCTGTGGGACTCCCAGTGCGAGAACTTCTCAGCTATCCCGGAGCCAGCGGGGCCCGTACACCTCCGCGCCCAGGGCGGTGACCCGCTCGCGCAGCTCCCGGTCCGCGGTCACCACCAACCGACGCCGCAGCGGGGCACCCGCGACCAGGTCGACAACGCTGTCGTCACCGGAGCCGGGGGCCGCGACCACCCGCACACCGTCGGTCCCGGGTACGTCCCGCGCGGCCCCCTCGACCACCAGCACCACCTCCACCGGGGCGGGCAGCCGGGCCGGCAGCCCGCCGGTCGCCACCGGGGCGAGGGAGTCGCGCAGGCGGGCCGCCGCCCCGGCGCGGTCACGCCACCACCCGTTCGGGCGGGAGCCCACCACGTTGGCGCCGTCCACGATCAGCAGCGGTGTCTCATCCATCCGACCAGCCTGCCACCAACGGCCGGCCTCGACCCGACGCCACTGCCGGAACGCCGCTACGCCGCCGTCCACGGCGTTTGTCGGGGCGCGCGCCGGGTAGCCCCTGCCGACCGTGCCGCGCCCGACTGCGGAGGTAAGACATGATGGGACCCGGTGACACCGGCTCCGACCCGTGGGACGAATTCCTGGCCAGATACTTCGGTCGGGGCGAGGGAGGGCGCCGACCGCCGCACCGGGTCGACATCACCCGACTGATGACCGCGGACGCCCGGGAGATGCTTGCCGACGCGGCCCGGCGGGCCGCGCAACGCCACAGCAACGACCTGGACACCGACCACCTGCTCTGGGCGGCGCTGCAACGCGAACCGCTGCGTGACCTGGTACGCCGCGCCGGGGCCGACCCGGACACCCTGCTCAACGCCCTCGGCGGCAAGGGCGACGGCGCGCCGCGCGGCGAGGTGCCGCCCAACCTGTCGTTGACCCCGGCCGCCAAGCGGGCGCTGCTCGACGCCCACCAGCTGTCCCGGGCGATGGGTGCCAACTACATCGGCCCCGAGCACATCCTGATGGCGCTGCCGCTCAACCCGGAGTCGCCGGCCGGGCGGATGCTTGCCGCCGGCCGGATCCAACCCGAGTCGTTGCAGGCCGCCAACGCGGAGCGCGGGCCGATGAACGGCCCGAAGCCCGATCGCGGCACGCCGACCCTGGACCAGTACGGGCAGGACCTCACCGATCTGGCCCGCAACGACCAGATCGACCCGGTGATCGGACGGGCCGACGAGATCGAGCAGGCCGTGGAGATCCTGTCCCGGCGGACCAAGAACAACCCGGTGCTGATCGGCGAGGCCGGTGTCGGCAAGACCGCCATCGTCGAGGGCCTGGCCGAACGGATCTGCGACGGCGACGTCCCGCAGACCCTGCTCGGCAAGCGGGTCGTCCAACTCGACCTGGCCGGCCTGGTCGCCGGCACCCGGTACCGGGGCGACTTCGAGGAGCGGCTGAAGAAGGTGATCGACGAGATCCGGGCACACCGGGACGAGCTGATCATCTTCATGGACGAGATCCACACCCTGGTCGGGGCGGGCGGTGCCGGCAGCGAGGGCGGGATGGACGCGTCCAACATGCTCAAACCCGCCCTCGCCCGTGGCGAGTTGCGGGTGATCGGCGCGACCACGCTCGACGAGTACCGCAAGAGCATCGAGAAGGACGCCGCGCTGGCCCGGCGCTTCCAACCGGTGCTGGTGCCCGAACCCGGCGTCGACGACACCATCGCGATCCTGCGCGGGCTGCGCGACAGGTACGAGGCCCACCACCAGGTGCGGTTCACCGACGAGGCGCTCGTCGCCGCCGCCGAGCTGTCCGACAGGTACGTCACCGACCGGTTCCTGCCCGACAAGGCGATCGACCTGATCGACCAGGCCGGCGCCCGGGTGCGGTTGCGCACCCGTACCCCCGCGTCCGACGTGCGGGAGTTGGAGCAGGAACTCGACGAGGTACGCCGGGACAAGGAACAGGCAGTCACCGACGAGCAGTACGAGCGCGCCTCCGCCCTGCGCGACCGGATCGCCGAGCTGGAACAGCAGATCCGCCAGGCCAACGGCGAGGACGGAATGTCCTCCTCGCAGGTGCCGGAGGTGGGTCCGCAGGAGATCGCCGAGGTGGTCTCCCGGGCCACCGGCATCCCGGTCAGCCAGCTGACCGAGGAGGAGCGGGACCGGCTGTTGCGCCTGGAGGGGCACCTGCACCAGAAGGTGGTCGGCCAGGACGACGCGGTGACCGCTGTCGCCGAGGCCGTCCGTCGCTCCCGGGCCGGGTTGGCCGACCCGGAACGGCCGATGGGCAGCTTCCTGTTCCTCGGGCCGACCGGCGTCGGCAAGACCGAGCTGGCCCGTGCCCTGGCCGAGGCGCTGTTCGGTGAGGCGGACCGGATGGTCCGGGTGGACATGAGCGAGTTCCAGGAACGGCACACGGTCAGCCGGCTGGTCGGCGCCCCACCCGGATACGTCGGCTACGAGGAAGCCGGCCAGCTCACCGAGGCGGTGCGTCGCCGCCCGTACGCGGTGGTGCTGCTCGACGAGATCGAGAAGGCCCACCCCGACGTGTTCAACATCCTGCTCCAGGTGCTCGACGACGGTCGGCTGACCGACAGCCAGGGGCGCACCGTCAACTTCAAGAACACCGTCCTGATCATGACCAGCAACCTCGGCTCGGAGCTGATCACCGGCGCCCAGCGTTCGGTCGGCTTCGGCACCGGGGACGTCGGCAGCGAGCAGGAGAGCAACGAGTTGCGGGAGCGGCTGATGCGCCGCCTGCAGGAGAACTTCCGCCCCGAGTTCCTCAACCGCATCGACGAGGTCATCATCTTCCGCCGGCTGGAGGCCGAGCAGTTGCGCGACATCACCGCGCTGCTGCTGGAGGAGACCCGGCGTCGCATGCACGCCCAGGATCTCCAGGTGGAGTTCACCACCGCCGGCATCGACTGGCTCGCCGAGCACGGCTACCAGCCGGAGTTCGGTGCCCGCCCGCTGCGCCGGGTGATCCAGCGGGAGGTGGACAACCACCTGTCCCGGATGCTGCTGGAGTCGGCGATCTCACCAGGGCAGAAGGTCACCGTGGACGTCCGCGACGGCGCGCTCACCTTCGAGGTGAGCGCGGGGGAGCGCGGGTACACCGCCGCCACGACCACCCACCCACGATGAGCGGGCCGGCACGACGAGACGAACACGAGGACCCGCCCGAGCCCACGAAACCCCGGGACGAGGACGACCATCCCGACCCGATCCTGGCGTCGCCCACCGCGAACCCCCGCCGTACCCGGGTGCCCGCGGAGGGCCTGCATCCCAAGACCGACCAGGACGACCCGGAGACGTCCGGGAAACCGCCCGGAGAGGAGACCTGATGGTACGCGAAGCGCGGCTCGACCCCGAGGTGGAAGTGCTCTGGGAGGACTTCCACGCCGAGGTCAACGTTCCGTCGGAGCAGCTGCGGACGTGGTTGTTGACCCGGGGTTCCGGGGAGGACTCGTTCAGCCCGAACCCGAACCTCGACCTGCCCCAGCCGGGCCGGGAGATCCTCAAGGTGCTCAACAAGCGCAAGGTCGACCTCACCCCGGAGGACATCGAGGTGATGCGGGAGGCGGTCGAGCGGATCCGCGAGCTGATGGACGCCAAGCCGTCGCGCGGCAACGCCGACGACGACTGGCGGCACTCCCTGCTCGACCTGGGTCACGACCCGCTCGTCGAACGCTGACCGACGCCACGCGCGACGGTGCCGTCCCACCGGGAACGGCACCGTCGCGCTGGTCTACTGGCCCTGGTCCGGTTCCAGGCTGGCGATGGTCAGCCCCGCCGCGTCGGCGGCGGCGTCGCGGTCGGCGCGGGTCTGGTCCTCCCGGGTGAGCAGGTTGGCGTACTCGGTGACGGCGGCCGGGTCGGGCACCTGCGGCAGGCGGCGCAGGAACGCCTCCACCGCACGGGTGGCGGCGGTGTGCGCGGCGGCCGCCGCGCGGAGCAGTTCCCGGTCGTCGGCGGGCGGGTAGAGGTCGGTCATGTCCGCCAGATACCCGGCCAACGGCGGTTCGCACCGCCACGGGCCGGTTACCTCCCGCTCAGCCCGGCCGGACCCCGCTGGGTTGCCGGACGCCGAACGCCGGATGGCGCAGCAGCCAGTCCAGGTACTCGGGATGCGGGGCCAACGAGTCGACGTACGCCGCCTTCGCCGTCTCCAACATCCGGTCGGCCTCCCGGGCGGCGGGGGAGTCCGGGTGCCAGCCGAGCAGGAGCCGCCAGCGCAGCGGTATGCCGGCGAGGCGGCGGGTCACCAGCCCGGCCACCGGACGGAACGTGGCCTGGCACAGCGCCACCGCCACCCCGGCGTCGACCAGGTCGACGCAGCCGCGGATGTCGGTCTCGTACACCTTCCGGGGGGTGAAACCGGCGCGGGCGCAGGCGGTGGCGAAACAGTCGCTGAAGCAGCCGTCACCCGGGGCGGCCACCCACTGTTCGTGGCGCAGGTCGGCCAGGCGCACCTCGTCGTGCGCCGCGAGCGGGTGCGTCTCCGGCAGCAGCACCAGCACCGGGTCTATGGCCACCTCCTGCCAGCTCAAGCCGAACCCCGCCGACGGGCTGGCGTCGCCGCACACCCCGGTGAGGGCGAAGTCCAGTCGGCCGCCCGCCACCAACTGCGCCAACTCGTCCACCGACCAGGAGGCCAACGTGGTGATCTGGGCGGGCGGCTGCTCGGCCGCCAGGCGGTGCACCATCCGGCCCAGGATGGGGCTGTTCACGCCCCCGAACCGGTAGCACGGCGGCGCGTCGCCGGCCCCGGCCAGCCGGGCCGCCTCGTCCTGCAACCCCTTCATCGCCGGCAGCAGCACCCGGGCCCGCGCCAGCACCAGCTCACCGAGCGCGGTGGGCCGGGCGCCGCGCCGGTCCCTGTCGAACAGCGGGCCGCCCAGGGTCCGTTCGATGCGCTGGAGTTGGGCGGTGAGCGCCGGCTGGGCCAGGCCGAGCGCCGACGCCGCCTTCGTCACACTCCCCGTCTCCGCGATCGCGCAGACCACCCGCAGGTGACGCAGCTCCAGGTTCATACCGTGACGGTAGGACTACCGGTCAGTCGGCGGAATAGCCTGAGCGGATCGGTGATAATGAATGCATCTCGGAATCGCCGCCGCGCTCAGTCCCGCGGTGACTCCGGCAGGTCCGCCAGGTACGTGGGCCGGCGGGTCACCGCGTCGAGCATCTTGTCCACCACCCCGACCGCCGGCTCGACGATCCGGTTCCACGGCGGCGTGGCCGGAGTGCCCGGGTGCGGTCGGGTCGGTGCCGCCTCCTCGGCGATCTCCAACCGGTTGCCCAGTCGGATCAGCTCCTCCTCGGTCGCGACCGCCCGCAGCTCGGTGACGAGCGCGCCCACCCCGTCGACGTGCTGACGAACCCGCTCGGCGACGTCGGTGAGCGCCTCGTCGGTCAGACCCTTCAGGGCGTTCAACAGGCCGCCGTCGGCGGCGATCTCGGCGTCCACCCGCTCGGTCGCGTCGGGCAACGCGGCGCGGACCGCCGGCAGCAGGTACTGCTCCTCGGCGGACAGGTGCCGCGACAGCGCGGCGGTGAGCACCGGCAGCCCCTCCTGCGGCGTGGTGTCCGGGCCGGTCAGCTGGTCCAGCAGCGCCAACAGTTGACGGTGCTCCCGGTCGACGACGTCGGCGATGTTGCGGCCACCGGGCCGGTAGCCCTCCTCGGGTGCGGGCGCGGGCGGCAGCGGCGGCAGGGGAACGGCGGACATGGTGCCCTCCTCGACTGGCGGGCGAAAGCTCCGGCAGGGATGCGGTCGTGGGCGGCGGTACCCGAACCCGGCCGCGGCGAAACCGGTCCCGTCGATGCATCGGCCCGGGGACACCGGTACGGCGGCCCGTCCGCACCGGTGCGCCGGCCGGTCGGCCAGCGTCGACTGGTATGAAGAGGCGATGACGAGCGATGCGGCCTCCGCCCGACCCGACCCCAACGCAGAGGTCGTGGACCTCTGCCGCGACCTGCTGCGCATCGACACCACGAACACCGGGGACAACGACACGAGCGTCGGCGAGCGCCTCGCCGCCGAGTACGTGGCGGAGAAGCTCGCCGAGGTGGGCGTCGAGTCCGTCCTGCACGAGTCCGCGCCGGGCCGGGCGAACGTGGTGGCCCGCATCCCCGGCACCGACCCGAGCCGGGGCGCGCTACTTGTGCACGGCCACCTGGACGTGGTGCCCGCCGACGCCGACGAGTGGTCGGTGCACCCGTTCTCCGGCGAGCTGCGCGACGGCTACCTCTGGGGCCGCGGCGCTATCGACATGAAGGACTTCGACGCGATGGTGCTCGCCGTGGTGCGGCACTGGCAGCGCACCGGCGTACGGCCGCCGCGGGACATCGTGCTCGCGTACACCGCCGACGAGGAGGCGGGCAGCGACTACGGGGCGCGGTTCCTGGTGGACGACCACCGGGACCTCTTCGACGGCTGCACCGAGGCGATCGGTGAGGTGGGTGGTTTCTCCTACTCGGTGAACGACAGCCAGCGGCTCTACCTGATCGAGACCGCCGAGAAGGGCATCGACTGGCTGCGGCTGCACGCCAAGGGGCGCCCCGGGCACGGTTCGATGGTGCACGACGACAACGCCGTCACCGCCCTGGCCGAGGCGGTCGCCCGGATCGGCCGGCACCGCTTCCCGGTGGTGGTCACCGACACCGTGCGGGCCTTCCTGGAGGAGGTCTCCGACCTGCTCGGCGTCGAACTGGACCCGGAGGACCCGGAGACGGCCATCGCCAAGCTCGGCCCGATCGCCAACATCATCGGCGCGACCATCCGCAACACCGCGAACCCGACCCGGCTCGGCGCCGGCTACAAGGACAACGTCATCCCCGGCCGGGCCACCGCCACCATCGACTGCCGCAGCCTGCCCGGCCAGTCCGAGCTGCTGGAGCGGCAGCTGCGTGAGCTGATCGGCCCGGACATCGCCATCGAGTACATCCAGCGGCAGCCGGCCCTGGAGACCACCTTCGACGGCGACCTGGTCGAGGCCATGTCGGCGGCGTTGCGCGCCGAGGACCCGGGCGCGCGACCGGTCCCGTACATGCTCTCCGGCGGCACCGACGCCAAGGCGTTCTCCCAGCTCGGCATCCGCTGCTTCGGGTTCGCCCCGCTGCGGCTGCCCGCCGACCTCAACTTCTCCGCCCTGTTCCACGGCATCGACGAGCGCGTTCCGGTCGACGGACTACAGTTCGGCGTGCGGGTTCTCGACCGGTTCCTCCGCACCTGCTAGCCGCGCCCGACGCTGCATTCGGCGCGCGACCTCCCCAACGTGAAGGGACTGCCCCACATGACCGACCAGCACGGTGAGCTGGACGCCGCTCTCGAGCGGGTGATCGAAGCGGCCCGCCACCACCTGGCCGCCGTACGCGCCGCGCAGGGCCGCGTCGACGACGACGACGTCTGGCAGGCGTACGTGGCGTTGAACAACGCCTCCTTCGCCTACGACGAGCGGTTGCTCGACGCCTTCGGTGAGGTGACGCCGTGGGATGTCGACTCGATCGACCCGGACGAGGCCGACGAGCGCTTCGGCGGCCCGGAGGGCTCCGAGGCCAGCGACCCGCACCCGCGGGTGATCTCGGTGCGGCAGCGTCGCGACTACCGGGTGCCGAGCGTCGCCGCGCTGCTGCGGGTGGCCGAGGCGGCCCGCCGCGAGGGCACCCCGGAGGACGACGAGCCGGCGCCGGTGGAGGGTGTCGGCGAGGCGGTGCTCGAGTTGCTGCAGAGCGGCGACGGCTCGCTCGGCGCGCTCGACGTCCCCGAGTTGGAGCCCCTCGACGGGGTGGTGATGGTCAGCGAGGTGGGCACCCCTGTCGACCTGGAGTCGTTCGACGACGACGACGCGGTCGGCCCGTTCCAGCCGGCGGTCGACGACCGGCTGGTCGGCCGGCTCGACGAGCATCCCTTCCTGGAGCTCGACGACGACCACGACCACGCCGGGCACCAGCACTAGGTGAGACGGCCCGGGGCCCGCACGGGCCCCGGGCGTCACGGCCCGTTCAGTACGACAGGCCCGGCTGCGGCTGGTTGACCCGCCGGCGACGCAGCACCACCTGCCGGGTCCCGTCGCGGTACAGCCGCACCCGGGCCAACTCCCATCCGGAGAACTCCGCCTGGATCGCCAACTGCGCCGCGGCGGTCAGCCGGTCGACGTTCGGCGGCAACCGCAGCGGCGCGTATTCGTAGTCCATGCCATCCATGCTGCCCAGCCCAGCGGCCATTCGCCACCCCCTTCGGAGTGACCAACGACGCTGACCTGGGCGGTTCGTGCCACCCTGCGACGCATCGTCTGGGCTGGGCAGCGGGTCAGCTGGCGGGGACGTTCGCCGTCAACAGAGCGGCGAGCCCCGACGCGGGCAGCGTGACCGCCCGGGCGCTGCCCGGGTCGACCGCCAGCCCCCACGACCGGTCCGGCCAGTCCTCGAACAGTTCGGCGCAGGGCAGCGCGAGGAACGGCACGCCGTCCCCGGCGAACGCGCTGAGCGTCCGGGGTGAGGTGAAGACCGGCAGCAGTGGCTCGCCTGTCGCGTCGCCAACCACCGTCCACGGGAAGTCGGCGTCCGCCGCCGGTTGCGCAGCCAGCGGTACGCACACCGTGGCGCCGGCCAGCACTCCGAGGTAGCCGGGCAGGTCACGCCGTTCGGCCGCCGCGGCGAGCACCGCCACCACCGCCGGCTCGGCGGGCATCTGCTCGGCCGGTACCTGCTCGGCGGGCACCTGCTCGGCGGGCGTCGACCGGGCGGCAGCCGGCCGGCTCGCCGACCCCGGCCGGGCTGCGGGGGGCAACACGCGGCAGGAGAGCGCCCCGGGCTCGTCGGTCAACACCTCGGCGGCGGTACGGGTCACGAACGCACTGAGCCGCTCCACCTGCTCGGGGGTGCGGGGTGCCTCGTGCCACCAGCCCTCGTCGCCCCTCGGGCGGTGCCAGCCGAGCGCGGCCAGGCGTGCCTCGTCGTGGCCGGGGCAGATCACCCGCACCACCTCACGGCGCACCAGCAGCCGGATCCCGCGCGGACCGGCGGACAGCTCCAGGTCGGTGTCCCGGTCGCAGCGGGCCACCGTGTCCCGTAGCCGGGTGACGATCTCCGGCCAGGTCGGCGACGTCACGCCGGTGGGCCGGGCAGGCGGTCGTCCATCCGCCCGAGCCGGGCGACTGTCTCCTCCAGCCGGCCGAACGCCGAGAAATCGCCAGGTGTGCCGAACAGGTCGCCGAGCCCCGCGCCGAGCGTGACGTCCAACCCCTCGGTGTGCTCCTCGACGTGCGCGGAGGCGACCTCACGAGCCCGCCGGTACGCGTCGAGCACCAGCTCGGCCACCCCCTCCGTGCCCGCGCGCAGGGCTGCGGGCGCGAGGGTGAGGCCGGTCAGCGCCCCGGTGGCGTCGACTGTCGCCGAGACCAGCCCGCTCTCGTCAGCAGCGGTGCCGGAGAGCTCGGCCAGGTCGTCGCGGAGGCCCGCGAACCGGCGCTCGATGTCGGCGATCCGCCCGGCGAGCGCGTCGAACGCGGACGACGGGTCCGTCATGAGGTTCCTCCCCAGTGGAACGTGCGACCGGGTGGTGCCGGCGGCCCGGAGATCGTATCGTCGGTGCGCTCGACACCTGGGGGGAGGAACGGCATGCCGCCGGACATTGAGGTCGACGTGCAGGCGGTCCGTCGACTGGAGACAGTCGCCAAGCGGGTCGCCGGCTCGCTCGCCGCGCTGGAGGCGCAGATCACCTCGGCCGGCGACGTGCCGTCGGACGCCTTCGGGCACCTGCCGTTCGCCAGCGACATGTTGCGCGACAAGTACGCCGAGCAGGTCACCGGCGGTAAGGAGCTGTTCGCCGCCGCGAACGCCGCGTTCGAGCGGGTCGCCACGGCGCTGGGCGACACGGGCGAGGCGTACGAGGTCAACGAGCGGGATCTCGACGCCGGGTTCAAGGCCATCCAGTCGGGGCTGCCCGGGTGAGCGGCCCGGCAGGCAGTGCAGTCCAACTGTGGAACGGCCTCGACAACGCGCTCTCCGGTGTGCAGGACGCTGTGGACAGCGTCTGTCGGACCCTGGCCTGGCCGCTGATCCAACTCGTCGACCTGGTCGACGGCGAGCCCGCCGTGCTGCGCGCCAAGGCCGCCGAGTGGGACGCGCTGGCCGGGCATGTGCGTGAGCTGGCGCAAACACACCGCGGGACGCGGGAGTCCGCGCAGACCGGGTGGCGCTCACCGTCCGGCGTGGCGTACGGCCAGCGGTTGGCCGACGTGGAGCAGCAACTGCTCGACGTCGCCGAACAGTTCGCCGCGACGGCGGAGTACCTGCGCAGTGTCGCCGACGGCCTGCAGACCGTGCACGACGTGCTCGTCGACATCTGCGTGGAGTTCGTCAACTTTCTCCTGGTGACGTTGGTGACGGCGTTGCTGATGGCGCCGGTCACGATGGGCGCGTCCTGGGCCGCCGGGGTGGGCGTGGCCGTCACCAGGGGCCTGATCGTGGTCACCCGGATGTTGAAGGTCATCCGGCCGCTCGCTGTGCACCTGCAGAAGGTCATCCGCCTGCTCCAGCGGGTCCTGCTGTACCTGCGCAAGCTGCGGGCGCACCTGGACAAGCTGGTCGACATGCAGAAGGCGCTGCGCACCGGCAAGAAGTACGCCGACAAGCGCCGCGCCGCCGGCAAGCTCGACAAGTGGCACCACAAGTTCCTCGACCCCACCAAGGGCACCTACAAGCTGGGCAAGTCCGGTTCCCCGTTCGACATGGGTGCCCTCGACCGGGCCGCCGCGCTGCGGGCGCACGGTGTCGCCGACGGCGCCCGGGTGATCGCCCGGGACTGGGCGACCAACCTGCCGTGGAACGTGCCGAACTCGGTGCTGCACGGCGTCACCTGGGGGACTGTCGCACTGACCAGTGGCCTCTCCGTGCCGGGCAGCGAGCAGATCGGCGACCGGGTCGACCAGGCGGTGCAGGGGGGCGCCGACTGGATCGACCAGAATGTCTTCGGGCAGCCGCCGGCGGGTCAGCCGGCGGGCCGGTAGGAGGAACACGTGACGGCAGGGGAGCGGGGCCGGCTGGGTCGGTTCACCGACGCGGTGCTCGGCGGCGCGCGGGTCGCCCGGGACAAGGCCCGGGAGTTGCGTGACGAGTTCCGCACCAGCGACGAACCCGAACGTGCCCTGGTGGCGCCGCTGCTGCCCGGCCAGCAGCTGCGCTACGTGGGCCTCGCGCCGGTCCGCGCTCCGGACACGCACAAAGCGGGCCGGCAGCTCGCCGAGGTGATGGCCGACCAATTCGTCGACCAGCTCGATCCGAAGCTGCTGTTCGGGCTGCTCAACATCGTCAACCCGGTGGTCTGGGTGGACGCGGTGCTGACGCCGGTGCGGCTGGCCGCAGGCGTGCTGCTGCTGCCGGGCCGGGCGGCTGCCGTCGCGGCCGGGCTGCCGGAGACTGCCGAGCCGCAGCCGGATCCGCCGCACCAACCCGCCGAGCGGGTGCCGATCCCGCTCACCGAGGAGCAGGAGGCGTTCCGGGCGCTGTTCCGGCTCAGCCTGTACCGCCCGTTGGCCAACCAGTTGGCCGAGATCGCCTACCGCCGTCGGTACGTCTTCAGCGGTGACCTCGCCACCCTCGCCGGCAGCCTCCTGCTCTTCCTGGAGCGCTACACGGGTACGCCGCTGGCGGTGACCGACACCCATCTGCACCTGCTGCGGATGGGGGTGCGGCCCGACCCCGACCGGCCGGACCGGCGGCAACCGCGGGTGCTCTGGAGTGTGCCGCGCAGCCGGGTGGCCCGGGTCGACTCGGAGCGCGGCGCGAGCGGGCTCGTGCAGCTCGCCTCCACCGTCTTCTTCGACGACGGTTCCTGGATCCGGCTCACCCAGCCCGCGCTCCGCGACGACCAGTCACGTTTCCTGACCGCGATCCAGGACCTGCCCGGCAACCGCCCGACGCCGTGACGCGGCTGCCCGACGCCGTGACGCCGCACCCTGGGAGCCGCCGCCCGACGTCCTGACCCGGGCGGCGGGTCGGCCCCGACCGGGCGGGCTGGTCACCCGTCGCGCTCGGGGTAGCCCACCGGCACCGCCGAGACGTCGTCGAGCGCCGTGGTGATTTCCTCGGGCAGTGTGATCCGTTCCACGGAGAGCGCGCCGAGCAGCTGCCCGACGGTCCGCGCGCCGAGGATCGGGGCGGTCACCCCCGGTCGGTCCCGGACCCAGGCCAACGCCACCTCCAGCGGCGAGACCCCCAGCCCGCCGGCCGCGGTGGCCACCGCCTCCACGATGCTCGAGCAGCGCGGCTCCAGGTACGTCGAGACGAACCGCTCGAAGTGCGGCGACGCGGCTCGGGAGTCTGCCGGGCGGCCGTGCCGGTACTTGCCGGTGAGCACCCCCCGACCCAGCGGTGACCACGGCAGCAGGCCGAGGCCGAGCGCGTCGCACGCGGGCAGCACCTCCCGCTCCACGCCCCGCTCCAGCAGGGAGTACTCCACCTGGCTGGCGACCACCGGCGCCCGCCCCGGCCAGGCGGTCTGCCAGGCGGCGGCCCGTGCGGTCTGCCAGCCGGAGAAGTTCGACACCCCGACGTAGCGGACCTTGCCGCTGGCCACCGCGTGGTCAAGTGCGGCAAGCGTCTCCTCCAGCGGGGTGTCCGGGTCGTACCCGTGCACCTGGAACAGGTCGACGTGGTCGGTGCCCAGCCGGCGCAGCGAGGCGTCCAGCGTGCGCAACAGGTGCCCCCGGGAGCCGTCGCGCCGTCGGCCACTGCCCGGGCGCAACCCCGCCTTCGTGGCGATCAGCAGGTCGTCGCGGGGCACCAGGGTGCCCAGCAGTGAGCCGATCACCGACTCGGCGTCGCCGTCGCCGTACACGTCGGCGGTGTCGATCAGGTTGCCGCCCGCGTCCAGATAACTCTTCAGCTGGGCGGCCGCGTCGTCGGCGTCGGTGTCCCGGCCCCAGGTCATGGTGCCGAGCGCGAGCCGGGAAACCGCCAGCCCGCTTCGGCCGAGCGGTCGCTGTTGCATGGGTGAACCTTATTTCGAACCTGCCGCCACGGATATCCTCGCTCCCGTATCTCTGCCGGTTCTGCCGGTTCCGTCGGCCTGGGCTGCCCCGACGGAGGGGGGAGCGAAGGTGTCGAGCCGGTGATCGAGTCCGTTTTCGGCATTGCGTAACCTGGTGCGACCTGTGCCACGGATGGGGGAGGACCAGTGCGACTCGGGCTCAGTCTTGGATACCAGACCGCATGGAGCACACCGGCCGACCACCTGGCGCTGGCCCAGGAGGCGGACCGGCTGGGCTATTCGGTGGTGTGGGCGGCGGAGGCCTACGGCTCCGACTCGCCAAGCATGCTCGCCTGGATGGCCGGCCAGACCGAACGGATCGACGTGGGCGCGGCGGTGATGCAGATCCCGGCCCGAACGCCGGCCGCCACCGCCATGACCGCCGCCACCATCGACGCGCTCTCCGGCGGCCGGTTCCGGCTCGGCCTGGGCGTCTCCGGCCCGCAGGTCTCCGAGGGCTGGCACGGTGTGCGGTTCGCCAAGCCACTCTCCCGGACCCGGGAGTTCGTCGACATCGTGAAGTTGGCGATCGCCCGCAAGGAGGTGGCGTACGACGGGCAGCACTACACGCTGCCGCTGCCGGACGGCCCCGGCAAGGCCCTTCGCCTGGGCTTCCACCCGCCACGCGAGCGGATACCGATCTATCTGGCCGCGGTGGGTCCGAAGAACCTGGAGCTGGCCGGTGAGATCGCCGACGGCTGGTTGGCGGTGTTCTACGCCCCGGAGTTCGCCGAGGAGCAGCTCGCCTCGGTCCGGGCCGGACGGGCCAAGATCGGCAAGGAACTGGCCGGGTTCGACGTGGTGCCCTCGGTGCCCGTCGTGATCGGCGACGACGTCGCCTCCTGCGCCGAGCTGGTCCGCTGGTACGCCGCGCTGTACGTGGGCGGCATGGGCAGCCGTGAGCAGAACTTCTACAACCAGCTCGCCACCCGGATGGGTTACGGCGACGCCGCCCGCGAGGTGCAGGAGCTGTACCTGGCCAAGCGGCAGCGCGACGCCGCCGCCGCCGTACCCGTGGAGTTCATCGACCGCACCTCGCTGCTCGGCCCGAAGGAGCGGGTCGCTGAGCGGATGCGGGAGTACGCTGCCGCCGGCGTCACCACGCTGTCGGTGAGTTTGTTCGTGGCCGACCGGGACAGTGGTGTGCAGACCCTGCGTACCGTCGCCGAGGCACTTGATCTGTCGGGAGTCGGCGAGTGACCTGGGTTGAAGCCATTGTCCTGGGCATCGTCCAGGGCCTTACCGAGTTCCTGCCGGTCAGCTCGTCGGGGCACCTGCGGATCACCTCGGCGATCTTCTTCGACCGGGACGCCGGCGCGTCGTTCACCGCGGTCACCCAGCTCGGCACCGAAGCGGCAGTGCTGATCTACTTCGCCAAGGACATCTGGCGGATCACCCGCACCTGGCTGGTCGGCCTGCGGGACACGTCGGTGCGTTCCAGCCTGGACTACCGG
Source organism: Micromonospora sp. NPDC049044 (assembly GCF_040649215.1). Taxonomy (NCBI): domain Bacteria; kingdom Bacillati; phylum Actinomycetota; class Actinomycetes; order Micromonosporales; family Micromonosporaceae; genus Micromonospora; species Micromonospora sp. NPDC049044. Next base: position 117,145 of record NZ_JBEZFA010000011.1, read on the forward strand.
ATGGGCTGGTACGTGATCGTCGGCTCGATTCCGATCGGGCTGTTCGGTTTCCTGTTCAAGGACCAGATCAAGACCGCCGGGCGCAACCTCTGGGTGGTGGCGACCACGCTGATCGTGTTCGCCTTCGTGCTGGCGTTCGCGGAGTACTGGGGGCGGCAGACCCGCACCCTGGAGAACTTCCGGATGAAGGACGGCATCGTCATGGGTTTCGCCCAGGCGATGGCGCTGGTCCCCGGGGTGTCCCGCTCCGGCGGCACGCTCACCGCCGGCCTGCTGCTCAACCTCACCCGGGAGGCGGCGGCACGGTACTCCTTCCTGCTAGCCATCCCGGCGGTGGTGATGTCCGGGGTGTTCAGCCTCGGGGACGTCTTCGAGCCGTCCGCCCCGGGCACCTCGGTGCCCACAGTGGCGCAGACGATCGTGGCCACCGTGATCGCCTTCGGCATCGGGTACGCGGCCATCGCCTGGTTGCTGCGCTACGTCGCCCACCACACCCTGTACGTCTTCGTGCTGTACCGGGTCGCGCTGGGCACCCTGGTCCTCGCTCTGCTGATGACCGGCACGATCAGCGCCACCTGATCCGCCCGCAGCCGGCCCCCGTCCGCGACAGCGGCGACGGGGGCCGCTCTGTGTGCGCGGCCGGGCGGGCTCGGCGTTTCGGTTGTGCTCTACGAGACCGACTTAACGGACTTATCCTGCTGATATCGGGCTGTCTCCCCGGGTGGGATCTGTCGGTGGCTCGCGGCGGAGGGGGCGACCGTGACTGCGAGTGCTGGCCCGATGCGTGGTCGGGGGCGGCCACCGAGACGCAACCTCGTCGCGGTCCTGGCGATCGTCGTGCTCTCCGGTGCGTTCTTCGGCTACGACCAGGGCGTCATCAGCGGTGCGCTGCGCGACATTCGGCAGACCTTCCACGCGGACACCTTCGCCGTCGAGGTGGCGGCGAGCTGGGTGACGCCCGGGGCGCTCGTGGGTGCCCTGCTCGGCGGTCACCTCGCGGACCGGATCGGTCGGCGGGGGGCGCTGTGGGTCGCCGCCGCCACGTTCGCGGTGGGCACCATAGTGCAGGCGGTGGCGCCGGTCATCGGGGTCATGTTCGGTGCGCGGTTGATCCTGGGGTTGGGCATCGGGGTGGCCTCGGTCGCCGGGCCGATGTACGCGGCGGAGGCCGCGCCGGAACGGATCCGCGGCAGCCTCCTGGCGGTCTACCAGTTCTCCACCACCTTCGCCATCTTCGTCGGCTACCTGGCCGACGAGCTGTTCGAGGCCGGCAGCTCCTGGCGTTACCTGCTGGCGGCGGCGTCGCTGCTGGGCGTGGCCCTCGCCCTGGTCACCACGGTGATCCCCGACTCGGCCGTCTGGTACTTCGGGCGGGGGGACAGGCGTCGGGCGGAGGCATCCCTACGGGCGACAGTGCCGGCACGAAAGGTGCCCGAGCGGCTGCACGCCGTCGAGGAGAGCCTCTCGGCCGGCAGGGCGGGGTGGCGGGAGGTGGTGTCGCCGCAGTGGCGGCGTCCGTTGGTGCTGGGTGTCGGCCTGGCGCTGTTCCAGCAACTGACCGGGATCAACGGGATCATCTACTACGCCGACGAGATCTTCTCGGCCGCCGGGTTCCACACCCCGCAGGCGCAACTGGCAGCGACCACCTGGGCGATCGGTGCTGTCGACTCACTCTTCACGTTGGTCGCGGTCGCCTTCCTGGATCGGCTCGGTCGCCGGCCGCTGCTGCTGGTGGGGCTGCTGGGCATGGCGGTCTCGCTCGTGGTGGTCAGCGTCAGCTTCGCGAAGATGCCCCCGTCGACGCGGACCGCAGGAGCGACCGGGCACCGTCCCACCGACGCGGGCATCTTCCTGTTGATTGGCGTGGTCATGTTCGTGGCGTTCTACGCGATGTCGATCGGACCGACCGCCTGGACCGTCATCAACGAGATCTTCCCCGGCCGCATCCGGGGCCGGTGCGTCGCGATCGCCTCCGCCACCCACTGGGGCACCGAGTACCTGGTCACGCAGTTCTTCCTGAGCATGCTCGACGCCCTGGGGCGATCGGGGGTGTTCGCCCTCTTCGCCGGCACCTGCGTGGTCGGCTTCCTGTTCATCTGGCGGTACCTGCCGGAGACCAGGGGCAGGACCCTCGAACAGATTCAGCAGATGTGGCAGACCGACGCTCGGCGGCACGGCTCCGGCGCGAAGTCGCGGGCGTGATTCTCGACTTCTGACCCACCACGCAGGGACGGGGCGTACGTTCGACTCGAAGTCGCCCAAAACGGATCTGACGGACAAATAGCTATTCGGGTCGAGCGTCGTGTTCGCCCGGTGGCCGTCCGCTCGGCGGGCTGGCGGCTCCCGACCGACAGTCGTGAAGGACCAGGACAGTGCATCTGACACCAAGGGAATTCGACAAGCTGACGATCCTCTCGATGGCCATCGTCGCGAACGCCCGTAAGGCCAGGGGGATCAAGCTGAACCACCCCGAGGCCGTCGCGGTGATCTGCGCCGCCGCCCTGGAGGGGGCGCGGGAGGGCAAGACCGTCGAAGAGGTAATGAACGAGGCCCGCAGCACCCTCAGCGCCGACGACGTGATGCCCGGCGTGCCGGACATGCTGCCGATGATCCAGGTCGAGGCGGTCTTCACCGACGGCTCACGACTGGTCACCGTGCACTCACCGATCCGATAGGCGCAGCAGCCCGGACGCGATCCCCAGGAAGGTGGAGCAGGACATGGCCACGCAACATCCCGGCCCCAACTCGAAGCACGTGCGACCCATCGGCGGCTACGTGCTGAGCGATCAACCGCTGGAGTTGAACGCGGGTCGGCCGGTCACCGAGGTTGTCGTCCAGAACACCGGCGACCGACCGATCCAGATCGGCTCACATTTCCACTTCTTCGAGGCCAACCGGATGCTCGCCTTCGACCGGGAGGCCGCCTTCGGCAGGCGACTGAACATCCCGGCGACGACCTCGATCCGTTTCGAGCCGGGCGACAAGAAGACAGTCGAGCTCGTCCCCTTCGGCGGGCAGCAGCGTGTCTACGGATTCAACGGTCTGGTGCAGGGGTGGAGCGGCAGCGAGTCGACCCCCAGTTACCGGCCGGACCGTACCGAGGCGATCCACAACGCCAAGACCCGGGGATTCAAGTTCGCCCCGGAGCAGCAGGACGACCCCAAGGGCAAGAAGAAGTAGATCGATTAACCCGCAGGGCTGCGCGCCTCGGGCAGGAGAGATGATTCGATGAGCCAGATTTCCCGGCAAGAGTATTCCGGCATGTACGGCCCCACGACGGGTGACCAGATCAGGCTCGGCGACACCGACCTGTACATCGAGATCGAGAAGGATCTCCGGGTCCTCGGCGACGAGGTGATGTACGGCGGCGGCAAGACGCTGCGCGACGGCATGGGGGTCAACAACCAGTACACGAACGCGCAGGGCGGCCTGGACCTGGTCATCACCAACGTGACAATCCTCGACGCGACGCTCGGCGTGGTGAAGGCCGACGTCGGCGTCAAGGACGGCAAGATCGCCGGCATCGGCAAGGCCGGTAACCCGAACATCATGGACGGGGTCACCCCCGAGTTGGTGACCGGTCCGGGCACGGAGGCCATCTCCGGCGAGCACCTCATCCTGACCGCCGGGGGCATCGACACGCACGTGCACCTGGTGACGCCCCTGCAGGCGTACGCCGCCCTGAGCAACGGCGTGACCACCCTGTGGGGCGGTGGCACCGGCCCGACCGACAGCACCAACGGCGTCACCATCACCCCGGGGCCGTGGAACATCCAGGCGATGATGCGGGCCTTCGAGAGCATCCCGATCAACATCGGCCTGATGGCGAAGGGCAACAGCACCGGCCGGGCCCCGCTCGTGGAACAGATCATGGCCGGCGCGCCGAGCTTCAAGATCCACGAGGACTGGGGTGCCCCGCCGGCGGTGATCCGGGCCTGCCTGGACGTCGCCGACGAGTTCGACGTGCAGGTGAGCATCCACACCGACACCCTCAACGAGAGTGGTTATCTCGAGGACAGCATCGCCGCGTTCGAGGGCCGCACGATCCACACCTTCCACACCGAGGGTGCCGGCGGCGGGCACGCGCCGGACGTCATCAAGGTCGCCGCCCAGATGAACGTGCTGCCCAGCTCGACGACGCCGACCGTGCCGTACGGCATCAACAGCCAGTCCGAGCTGTACGACATGATCATGGTCTGTCACAACTTCAACCCGCAGGTCCCCTCGGACGTGGCCTTCGTGGAGAGCCGGATCCGGACCGAGACGATCGCCGCCGAGGACGTGCTGCTCGACGAGGGCGTCATCTCGATGATGCAGAGCGACTCGCAGGCCATGGGGCGCGTCGGCGAGACCTGGCTGCGCACCATCCAGCTCGCCGGGCAGATGAAGACCGCCCGCGGCAAGCTCGCCGAGGACTCCAGCGCCAACGACAACTTCCGGGTGCTGCGGTACGTCGCGAAGATGACCATCAACCCGGCGATCACCCAGGGCATCTCGCACGTGCTGGGCTCGGTCACGCCCGGCAAGATGGCCGACCTGGTGCTCTGGGAACCGGCGTTCTTCGGCGCGAAGCCGAAGCTCGTCCTCAAGGGCGGCATGATCGCCTGGTCGATCATGGGCGACCCGAACGCGTCGCTGCCGACACCGCAGCCGGTCTACTACCGACCCTCGTTCGCCGCGTACGGCAGTCAGCTGGCCCAGACCTGCGTGACCTTCGTGTCCCGGGCCGCCCACGAGGCCGGCATCGCCGAACAGCTCGGCCTGCAACGGCAGGTCATGCCGGTGTACCGGACCCGCGGGCTCACCAAACGGGACATGGTCCGCAACGACCGGCTGCCCAAGCTCGAGGTCGATCCGGAGACCTTCGCCGTGAAGATGGACGGCGTACACGCGACAGTGCCGCCGGCCCGGAACCTGCCGTTGAGCCAGCTCTACTTCTTCAGCTGACCCCCGCCGGGCCGGGCCCGCACGCGCCTGGTCCCGGCACATCCACCGAAAGGAGAGGCCCGTGCTCGTCGAGACGGTGCTGGGCAACATGAACGAGCCGGACTGGATGCTGCGCCTGAAGGAAGCGCGCATCGACGACCTGGTCCTGGACCAGTGGGATGCCCAGAAGAGCCGCATCCGCAAGCTGACCACCTCCGGGGCGGAGTTGTCGGTCTCGCTGGAGCGCGGCGTCCGGCTGCGCGACGGCGACGTCCTGGCCTGGGACGACCTGAGCGCCACGGCGGTGGTGGCCCGGGTGCAGCTGGGCGAGGTGATGGTGGTCCACCTCGACAAGTTGCGCGGCGAGTCGGCCGAGTTGCTCATCCGCTCGGCCGTCGAGCTGGGTCACGCCATCGGCAACCAGCACTGGCCCGCGGTGGTCAAGGGCACCAAGATGTACGTCCCGCTGACCGTGGACCGCAAGGTCATGGACTCGGTGATGCGTACCCACGCCTTCACCGGGATCACCCACGAGTTCGTTCCCGGCACCGAGATCATCGCCTACCTCGCGCCGCACGAGTCGCGGCGACTGTTCGGCGGCGCGGACTCGACGCCACACTCCCACCTCCCCGCCGACCTCAACTGAGCGGGGCCGCACGGTGCGCACCATGGCCGAAACCCTGAAGCTGCTGCAGTTCGGCGACTCGGTCTTCCCGGTCGGCGCCTTCTCCTTCTCCAGCGGCCTGGAGATGGCCGTCGAGCACGGTGTCGTGCACGACCGGACGACCCTTCAGGAGTACGTCCGGACGGTCACCCGGCTCGCCGCCACCGGGGACGGGGTCGCCCTGCTCGTCGGTCACCGGGCCGCCGGCGCGGGGGACCTCGACCGGATCCGGCGGGCCGACGAGGCCGTGCACCTCCGCAAGATCAATGAAGAGATGCGCACCATGTCCGTACGGATGGGGCGCAAGCTGGCCGAAGCCGCGACCCGGATCGTCGGGGAGACGCTGCTGAAGAAGCGGCTCGACGAGACGGCGGCGGGTGTGCCGGTCACGTACCCGGTCGCGCTCGGGGTGGTGTTCGCCGACCTCGGGGTGCCCGAGGAGGACGCCTTCGCGGCCCACCAGTACGGCGCGGCCTCGACGGTGCTCAGCGCCGCCATCCGGTTGATGCGGGTCGACCACCTCGACGCGCAGTCGATCCTGTTCGCGGTCAACGAGAAGGTCACCGACGACTACCGCGACGTGCGCACCGCCGACCTCGACGACATGCAGACCTTCGGACCGCACCTCGACGTCCTGTCCGCCGCGCACCAGCACGTCCACGTGCGGATGTTCATGAGCTGAGAGCCGGACACCCGCATCTTTCCCGCACCTCAAACGTCTCTGAGAAGGACAGGTCACATCATGAAGTCGGCAAGTCGTATCGGCGTCGGCGGCCCGGTGGGCAGCGGCAAGACCGCGATCATCGAGGCGGTCGTGCCCCGGTTCGTAGACAACGGACTGCGCGTACTGGTGATCACCAACGACGTCGTCACCACCGAGGACGCCACGCACGTGCGACGCGCCCTGACCGGGGTGCTGGTCGAGGAGCGGATCCTCGGGGTGGAGACCGGGGCCTGCCCGCACACCGCGGTGCGGGAGGACCCGAGCATGAACCTCGCGGCGGTCGAGGACATGGAGTCCCGCTTCCCGGACAGCGACGTGGTGCTCATCGAGAGCGGCGGGGACAACCTCACCCTCACGTTCAGCCCCGCGCTTGTCGACTTCTTCATCTACGTCATCGACGTGGCGGCCGGCGACAAGATCCCGCGCAAGAACGGTCCGGGGATCTCCAAGTCCGACATCCTCGTGATCAACAAGACCGACCTCGCGCCCTACGTGGAGGCGGACCTCGACGTCATGGCGCGCGACGCGGCGATGATGCGCAACGACAAGCCCGTCGTGTTCACCAACTGCAAGACCGGCGAGGGCATCGACGAACTGGTGTCGCTGATCCGCCGCAACGCGCTCTTCGACGCCGAAGTGGTCGCATGATCACACTGGACAGCGCGCGGGAACTGGAGCCGTACCAGGACCAACCGGCCCAGTTGCCCGCGGCGTCCAACGGCAAGGTCGGCATCCTGCGCCTCGGGTTCGAGCGGCGCGGCGACCGGACGATCCTGCACGACCTCTACCGGCAGTCACCACTGCTCGTGCAGCGGGCCCTGTACTGGGACGAGGAGATGCCGCAGCTGCCCTGCGTCATGATCCTCACCACCTCCGGCGGGGTGCTGCAGGGCGACCGCCTGCACCTGGAGGTCGACCTGGCGCCGGGCAGCCAGGCGCACCTGGTCACCCAGGCCGCCACCAAGATCCAGGAGATGGACGCGAACTACGGCTCGCAGATCCAGACGTTCACCCTGGCCGAGGACAGCTATCTCGAATACCTCCCGGAGCCGACCATCCCGTACCGGGGCAGCCGGTTCGTCACCGACACCCGGGTGCGGCTCCCGGAGAACGCCACAATGCTCTACGCCGAGGTCCTGCAGCCCGGCCGCAAGTACTACCGCGACGGCGAACTGTTCGCCTACGACCTCTTCTCCTCCTGCTTACGGGCCGAGCGCCCGGACGGCCGGCAGTTGTTCGTGGAGAAGTTCGTGGCGGCCCCCGGGCAGTTTCCGGTGGCGCGGGTCGGGGTCATGGACCGCTTCCACATCTTCGGCAACGTCGTACTGCTCACCAGCGGTGAGCGGGCCGCCCGCGTTTTCGAACGGACCGCGACGCCGGTCTGGGACGAGAACACACCGCTGGCCAGCGCCGTCAGCCGACTGCCGAACGACGCCGGCCTCATCTTCAAGGTGCTGGGGCAGGAGACCGAGGCGGTTCGTGCCGCCGTCCGCGCCTTCTGCGTGGCCGCCCGTGAAGAGGTGACCGGCCGCACCTTCCCGCCGACGTTCAGCTGGCGATGACGCATCCGAGGAGCATGTCGTGACGAGCGTGACCCAGGGCTGGGACAGGCTGAGTGACAGCAACCCGTTGCTCGGGTTCGTCGACGCCTGCCTGCGCGGGCCCGCGCAGGTCGTCCTGCAGAACAACCCGCTCACCGGCCTGCTCGTCCTCGTGGCGGTCGCCTGGGGGGCCTTCGAGAACGGGCAACCGCGGATCCTCGGGGGAGCGGTAGTGGGCCTCGTCGTCGGCACCGCCACGGCCGTCGCCCTGCGGGTCGACGAGCCCTCGTTACGCAAGGGACTGTTCGGCTTCAGCCCGTTCCTGACCGGCATCGCCGTCCCGACGTTCCTCGACGACCGACCGCTGATGTGGCTCTACCTGGTGCTCGGCGCGATCGCCACGACTGTGGTCACCCTCGCGCTGAACGCGATCTTCAAGACCTGGGGGCTCACCGCGTTCACCATGCCGTTCGTGCTGACCACCTGGGTCCTGCTGATGGCCGCCTACCAGTTCGACAGGTTCACAGTGCTCACCAAACTGAAGCCGATGTTCCCCGGCGAGGGGCAACTGACCGGGGGCCGCTTCAACTGGGACCTGATCCCCACCTTCCTGCGCGGGGTGTCCCAGGTCTACCTGATCGACAGCTGGGTCACCGGGTTGATCATCCTGGTCGCGTTGCTTGTCAACTCCCGCTGGTCGGCGCTCTTCGCGGTGATCGGTGCCGTCGGCGCGACACTGCTGGCGCTCTGGTTCGGCGCCGACGCGTCCTCCCTGGACAAGGGCCTGCTCGGCTTCAACGCGGTGCTGACAGCGATCGCCGTGGGCGCGGTGCTGCACCGACCCGGAGCGATGGTCACCCTCTACACGCTCTTCGGCATCGCGTTGACGCTGTTCGTCCAACTGGCCTTGGCGACTGTGCTCACCCCGCTGGGCATTCCGGTGCTGACCGGGCCGTTCAACATCGCCACCTGGCTGCTGCTGCTACCCAAGCGGCACTTCGCGCCGGTGCCCAACCACGAACGCGTCAAGGAGTCCATCCTCACCGAGGTGAGACGCACCGTCTGACGTACCGAGAGGAGAGGTGAGCTGCGATGCTCGCTCAGGAAGCGGTGAACTCGGGCGACACCGCCTGGGTGCTCGTCTGCGCCGGCCTGGTGTTGTTCATGACTCCCGGCCTGGCCGCCTTCTACGGCGGCATGGTCCGCACCCGCAACGTGCTCGCCATGCTCCAGCAGAACATGATCGCGCTGGGCGTGGTCAGCCTGACCTGGGTCCTGGTGGGCTACACCATCGCCTTCGGTGACGACGCCGGCACCGGCCTCTTCGGCAACCTCGAACTCTTCGGCCTGACCGACCTCAAGGTCCCGCCCGCGCCCCACCTGCACGTCATCGCCGGTCAGGTGACCATCCCGACCCTGGCGTTCGTCGCGTACCAGATGATGTTCGCGGTGATCACCCCCGCGCTCGTCACCGGGGCCACGGCGGGCCGGCTGAAGTTCGCCGGCTGGGTCGCGTTCCTGGCGATCTGGTCCATAGTGGTCTACGCGCCGGTCGCGCACTGGCTCTGGCACCCCGACGGTTGGCTGGCCAGGTTCGGCGCCCAGGACTGGGCCGGTGGCATGGTGGTGCACGCCTCGGCGGGCGCCGCCGTGCTGGGCACCCTGCTTGTCGTCGGACGCCGCCGGGGTTGGCCGCGCACCGCGTCCCCGCCCAACTCGATCCCGCTCACCATCCTCGGGGCGGGCATCCTCTGGTTCGGTTGGTTCGGCTTCAACGGCGGCGACGGACTCCAGGCCAACGGACTCGCCGCCCAGGCGCTGATCAACACCCATCTCGCTGCCGCCGCCGGAATGCTCGTCTGGCTGATCGCCGAGCGGGTGAAGGACGGCCACAGCACCGTCGTGGGCGGCGTCTCCGGTGCGGTAGCGGGGCTCGCGACGGTCACCCCCGCCGCCGGGTACGTCAACACGGTCTCCGCCATCGCCATCGGCGCGATCGCCGGATTCGTCTGCCACTTCGCGCTGCGGCTAAAGTACCTGCTCCGCCTCGACGACGCGCTGGACGTCCTCGCCGTCCACTTCGTCGGCGGCATGCTCGGCTCGCTGCTTGTCGGCTTCTTCGGCGACAGCGGCATCAATCCGCTCGGCAAGGATGGCCTGTTCTTCGGCGGCGGCGGATCCCTGCTGTGGCACCAGATCGTCGGCGTGGTCACCGTGGTGGCCTTCTCCTTCGTGCTCAGTTGGGCGATCGCCGCCGCGGTGCAGGCCGTACTCGGGCTGCGGGCCCCCGCCGACGTGCAGGACAACCTCGACCACGCCCAGCAGGACGCCGATGCCTACCACCTGGGCGGCGTGGCGGGCCTCAACGGCACCGGCGCACCGCAACGCCGCCAGCCCGGACCGGGACACGCCGCCGAGCGGCCCACCCGGCCGATCCAGAACGCCCGACTGGTCACCGCGACTGTCAACCCGACGCTGCTGCCGACGACCCGGGAGCTTCGCGACGCCCTGGTCGGCGCGGGAGCCACCTCCATCGTGCTCTCCGACGCGACGGTCTCCACCGCCGAACCGGCGGCCCGTTCGCTGCCCCGGGGTTACTGGCAGGACCAGGATCTCGTGGGCCGGGCCCGGGTCGAGGTGGTGGTGGAGCGCGAGGCGGTGTCCGCGGTGTTGGACGTGCTGGTTCGGTACGGCGCCGAGCGTCCGGAGTGCTTCGTGCAGGAGATCCAGCTCGCGACCGACGTGCGCTGAGATCAGGTCCGGGACCGTCCCGAGCGGAGCAGGAACGAGAGGGCGGCCAGGGCCAGCGTTCCCCACGCCGGCACCCACAGGGGCCGTTGCTGCGCGATCGTGCCGAGGCCACCACCGGCGGCGTAACAGGTAAGCGCCAACAGCCCGAGGAAGGCGCCCTGCCGGGCCCGCTTCCGGCCGGTGTCCGGACCGGCCAACCACCGACCGATGCGCTCACCGATCTTGTCCACCGTGCCGGACTGGTAGGTGATCGCGGTGGTGACCCCGGCGGTGCGGACGAACAGGGTCGCCAGCGCGCCCATGGCGAGACCGCCGGCAGCGGCAAGCGCGATTCGTTGCCATCCGCCCTGCCGGCCGTGGTGCAGCAGGGCGTTCAGCACCGCCCAGAGTGCGAGGGTGAGCACGGCGCTGCCGAGGCCCCGGAGAGCCGGCGACCACCGGCTGCGCGCCGCGCGTACCTGGGAGACCACGCCGGTCCCGGTGGCGAACGCGACAAGTGAGGCGGCGGACTCGGGCCAGGCGGCGTGCCGTCCGGCCAGGCCGATGCCGAGCAGGACGGCGTTGCCCGACTGGTTGGCGACGAACGCGCCGTAGCGCAGGAACGCGAAGGCGTCCACGAAGCCGGCGATCCCGGTGGTCACGGCGAGGACCAGCAGCGGGTGCCGAAACTCCCGGTACGCGTCCTGCGGGTCCGGGGGCCGTTCGGATGGTGAGTCGCCCATCGCGTTCCCCATCCTCCGCTAACGGCTCCGGACAAGACCGGCACACCGCATTTTACGGTCAGCCTGGTGCTTCAGTCCGTTTTCGCCAGCCCCCCGCCACCGGTGGCCGGACACCCTGGTCGCCCGACGGCGACGTCCGGTCGGGCCCAGGTCATAGGGTGGTCCCCGTGGCGACCCTTCTGCTTCTGCGACACGGCCGGACGACAGCGAACGCCGACGGCGGCCTGGCCGGCCGCCAGCCGGTCGAGTTGGACGACACCGGCCGGGCCCAGGCGACAGCGGTCGGCGAACGACTGCGCCGGGTGCCGCTCGCGGCGGTGGTGACCAGTCCGCTCATCCGGTGCCGGCAGACCCTGGAGCTGGCGCTGCCCGACACCGCCCCGCTCGTGGAGGAGGGGCTGATCGAGTGCGGCTACGGAGACTGGGAGGGGCAGCCACTGAAGAAGCTGGCGAAGGAGCCGCTCTGGCCGGTGGTCCAGCAGCACCCCAGCGCGGCGGTCTTCCCGAACGGCGAGGCGATGGCCGCGATGGCCGCGCGGGCGGTCGCGGCGGTACGCGCGTGGGATGCCCGGATCACCGCCGAGCACGGCCCGGAGGCGGTCTGGCTGGCCTGCAGCCACGGCGACGTGATCAAGGCGATAGTCGCCGACGCGCTCGGCGTACACCTTGATCTCTTTCAACGGATCGTGGCCGACCCGGCGTCGGTGACGGCGATCCGGTACACCCCGTTGCGGCCGTTCCTGCTCCGGCTCAACGACACCGGCGGTGACCTGGCCGCGCTGGCACCGCCGCCCCGCAAGCGTCGGCGGGCGACGCGGGCGGCGGCGAGCACTGCCGACTCCGACGCCCCGGTGGGCGGCGGCGCGGGGGCCGGCCGGTGAGCCGGCGTCCGCCGCGCCCGGGTGCCAGGACCGGTGCGCCGGGCGTGGCGGGGCGCACGGTGATTCGGGTCGGTGGGGTGCGCGGTGCCCTGGCGGGCCGGATAGGGTCGTGGGTATGACCCACCAGGTGCACGCGTTCGAACCGCCGGAGCGGTTCGTCGCCGGGACCGTCGGGCCGCCGGGGGAGCGCGCCTTCTTCCTGCAGGCCCGCGGCGGCGGTCGGCTGGTCAGTGTCGCGCTGGAGAAGGTCCAGGTGTCCCTGCTCGCCGAGAAGTTGGAAGAGCTGCTCACCGAGGCGCAGCGTCGCTTCGGGGTGGACCTGCCCGAGCTGGCGCCGGTGATCGGCGACAACGAGCCGCTCGACACGCCGGTCGACGAGGAGTTCCGAGTCGGCACCCTCGGGCTGGCCTTCGACGTGGACACCGCGACCGTGGTGATCGAGGCGATCGCCGCCGGCGAGGTGGAGCCCGAGGTCGAGCTGGGCGACGAGGACGACGAAGACCCCGACGACGACGATGTCGAGGACGACGAGCCGGACGAGGACCTCGACCGGCTCCGGGTGCGGCTCACCCCGCAGGCGACCCGCCAGTTCATCGAGCGGGCCCGGCGAGTGGTCAACGCGGGCCGGCCGCCGTGCCCGCTCTGCGGCCAACCGTTGGACCCCGCCGGGCACCTCTGCCCGCGGCACAACGGTTACCACCGGTGACCTCGTCCGGCCTCCAGCCTCGCCAGGACGGCGACGCGGCGCTGCGGCTGCTGCGTGACGGCACGCTCGACCTGGAGGGTCGGCTGGTCGACGCGTCGAACACGACGCTGCGCGGCATCCTGACCCTGGACGGGGTCACCGCCCGCTGCGTCTACAAGCCGGTGCGGGGCGAACGACCGCTCTGGGACTTCCCCGACGGCACCCTGGCCGGTCGGGAGGTCTCGGCGTACCTGGTCTCCGAGGCGACGGGCTGGGGCCTGGTGCCGCCCACAGTGCTGCGCGACGGGCCGTTCGGCCCCGGCTCCTGCCAGCTGTGGATCGACGAGCCGGAGGACGCCGAGGCGCTTGTCGGCTTCCTGCCGGCCGACGAGCTGCCGCCGCGCTGGTTCCCGATCGCCGCGGCCCGGGACGACGACGGCGCGGCGTACGTGTTGGCGCACGCCGAAGACCCACGACTGGCCCGCCTCGCGGTGCTCGACGCGGTGATCAACAACGCCGACCGCAAGGGTGGGCACGTGCTGGTCGGCCCGGACGACCGCATCTACGGCGTCGACCACGGGGTGAGCTTCCACGTGGAGGACAAGCTCCGTACGGTGCTCTGGGGTTGGGCCGGCCGACAGCTTCCCCCGGACGCGGTGGAGATGCTCGCCGGGCTCGCCGGGCAGATCACCGGAGCGCTCGGCGCGGAGCTTGCCGACCACCTGACGATCAGCGAGGTGGCCGAGCTGGCCGGCCGGGTCGACCGGTTGCGCGAGAGCGGCCGTTTCCCGCAGCCGCCGGAGGACTGGCCGGCGATGCCCTGGCCCCCCATGTGAGCTGCTGTCATCTTGATCACCCGTGGTGCGCTCCGGCGGCGTCGCCGGGCTGGCTAGGCTGGTCCCATGGAGTCTTGGGCGGGACACGAGGTGCCACGGCTGCCGGGCAAGGGCGAGCCGTTGGCGTTGTACGACTCGGCGCGGCAGGGCGTCCACCCGAGTGAGCCGGCCGACGCGGGAAGCATGTACGTCTGCGGCATCACCCCTTACGACGCCACACACCTCGGTCACGCCGCCACCATGATCACGTTCGACCTGGTGCAGCGGATGTGGCGCGACGCCGGCCGTCCGGTGCGCTACGTGCAGAACGTCACAGACATCGACGACCCGCTGCTGGAGCGGGCCGCCCGCGACGGCGAGGACTGGGTGGTCCTCGCGATGCGCGAGACCGCGCTGTTCCGGGAGGACATGGAGGCGCTGCGGATCATCCCGCCGGAGCACTACGTGGGTGCCGTCGAGTCGATCCCGGACATCGCCGACAAGGTCGCGGTGCTGGTCAAGGACGGCGCCGCGTACCGGCTCGACGACGGCACCGGCGACATCTACTTCGACATCTCCGCCACCGGCCGGTTCGGCTACGAGTCCAACCTCACCCGTGAGCAGATGCTGGAGATCTTCCCCGAGCGCGGCGGTGACCCCGACCGGGCCGGCAAGCGCGACCCACTGGACCCGGTGCTGTGGCGCGGGGCCCGCGAGGGCGAGCCGTCCTGGCCGGGCGGGGAGTTGGGGCCGGGCCGCCCGGGCTGGCACATCGAGTGCGCGGTGATCGCCATGAACCTCCTCGGTGACCGGATCGACGTGCAGGGCGGCGGCAACGACCTGCTGTTCCCGCACCACGAGGCGTCCGCCGCGCACGCCGAGCGGCTCACCGGTCAGGCCCCGTTCGCCGAGCACTACGTGCACGCCGGCATGATCGGCCTGGACGGCGAGAAGATGTCCAAGTCCCGCGGCAACCTGGTCTTCGTGTCCCGGCTGCGCGCCGACAAGGTCGACCCGATGGCGATCCGGCTGGCGCTGATCTCCGAGCACTACCGCAGCGACCGCACCTGGACCGACGACCTGCTCACCGCCGCCCAGGAGCGCCTGGCCCGCTGGCGGCGGGCCGCCGCCGCGCCGGCCGGGCCGTCCGGGGCCGAGCTGCTGGCCGGGGTACGCGAACGCCTGGCCGACGACCTGGACACCCCGGGCGCCCTGGCCGTGGCCGACCGCTGGGCCGACGCGACCCTGGCGGGCACCACGGATGACCCCGAAGCGCCCGCCCTCTTCGCGAAGACGGTAGACGCCCTCCTGGGCATCCGCCTCTAGCCCACCCGACAACCCACCCCGCTCGCCCCCGCTTGCGTCGATCATGGACTTCTGGTGCCCGATACACGGTGCTTTGTACCTTTCGCGAGGCACCACAACCCCATGATCGACCGGGTCCCGCCCTTCCTGCGGACGGCCCCGCGCCGCGCGTTCCGGCTCAGTCCAGAACCAGGCAGGGGGTTGGGGCGGGCCGGCACGGCGCGGACGAACGGGCTATGGAATGAACGTCACCTCGGGAAAGGAGCGGCTCGGGCCGCTCAGGAGACGGCCGCCCCGGTGCCGCAAGTGCAGGTCGAAGAACGCCAGCGGGTACGCCTGCCCGATCCGCACCGCGCGGGCGGGGTCGAGATTCCCGATCCAGCTGACGAGTTCCTCGTCGCTCATCCCGATGACCCGTGCCAGTTGTGGAATCAGCCACTGGTTGTCCCCGTAGGACGAGTGGACAGCTTCGGCGGCTTGGATGTTGAGCCGCCATCCGCGTAGGTGGGTGAAGAACTCGGCGACGGCGGGCTCCGCGGCCTGGGTGAACGCCGCCGTCATCAGCATGAACGGCCGGTACAGGTCGGTGGTGGGCAGCGGCTGCGACAGCATCGGGCCGTCGATGCTCAGTCCCGCTCGGATCCGCCGGTCGGTGGCCATGGTCAGGGCCGTCGCGGTGCCGCCCTTCGACCAACCGAACATGCCGATTCGGCTTAGGTCGAGGGCGGTGCCCAGCCCGGCCGGCAGCGGTGCGTGGTCGACGTCGGGGTTGCCCCCGGCGGCGAGGTCGGCGATCTGGTCGAGGACGAACCGGACGTCGCGGGTATAGGTCCATGGGGTGGCGTGGTGGCTGTTCTCCTGGACGGTTACCCGGCCGTCGGGGAACTCGCCGAACCCGTCGTAGGTGTGGTCCACCGTGACCACCACATAGCCGTGGCTGGCCAGTTCCTGGACAACGATTGTGGTGTCCGAACGGTGGCTGCCGGCGCCGTGCGAGTACAGCACCACCGGCAGCCGTCGGCGCGGGCGCAACACCGGGGCGCCCTCGTGGCCGGCGGTCAGTGGTGCCAGCGCGGCGTCGGGGTCGAAGCCGGCGGAGCCCAGCAGCGTGCGCATCGAGGCGGCGGTCATCCACGGGGCGAGCGGGTGTCGCCGCACGTCCCGGGCGGGGTACCAGAGGCTGACCATCAACTCCCGGTACCGTCCCGGCCCGGCCAGCGGGTCCGGCTGTGACCGGTCGACCAGGTGCAGCGGCACCGTCCCCACGCGGTACGGCCCGGTCGGCGCGGGCAGGGAGAGCCGGACCAAGCCCGGATCGGTGGCGGCTGCCGTGGCGCGACCGGCGATGCCAAGCGGCACGCTGATCCCGGTCGCCAGTGCCGCTCCGACAAGGCCGCGGCGCGTCATTCCCCGTCCACCCATCGGCTGCACGGTTTCCATTTGTCCTCCCCTTGGGTTTCTCGACGCCGCAACGGAGCGCTCCGGCCATCGATATCATCGCAGTGTATACACTGAGGGTGTAGTTGTATCGGTGTCAGCGCTCTTCGATGATGAAGACTTCAGCGCTCTGCTGCTGGAGACACCAGGCCTGCCGTGTCTGGGCGTGACAGACCCCGTGTTGCACGGGATCCGGTCCGCGCACGTCGGCTGGCCGTCGGTCACCGGTCACCGGTCGGCGATCGGCGCCGTCTCGGCATGTTCGACCTGCTGAATGAGTTCCTTGAGGTGGGCGATCTCGTCGCGCAGGGCTGCCTCACCGGTAGCGGTGAGAGTCACCCAGGTGCGTGGGCGCTTGCCCTCGTAGCCCTTCTCGATCTGGATCAGCTCGGCCTTCTCCAGGACGTTCAGGTGCTGCCCGAGGTTGCCCGCGGTCAGCTGCAGGGTGGTGCGCAGGAAGCCGAACTCGACCTGGCGGGCCTGGTGAGCGATGGCCAGGATGCCCAAGCGGACGCGCTGGTGGACCACGTCGTCGAGGCCGTTGGTGGGATGGTCGGTCATCGCCCCGGAACCTCGGTGGTCGGCCGGAACAGGGCGAAGGCGGCACTGCCGAGCAGCAGCAGCGCCGCCGGGACGAGCAGGTACGGCAGGAAGAACCACGGCGAGGTCGAGTGGATGACCTGGCCGCCCTGCACCATCACGATCGCCAGGTAGACGAGGCTGTACGCCAGCAGCGCCCAGTTGCGTTCGACCCACGCGAGCACCAGCAGCGCCAACGCGATTACCGCTATGGGACTGGCCAGCCCGTTGACGAGCCACGCCGCTGGCCCGACCTCGATCGCGGCCGGATCGGTGGAGAAGGGATCGGCGGGGACGGGGACGAGCGGGTGGAGCCTCAGCCAGATCGACACGGCCGTCATCAGAACGGCCAACGCGACGCCGACGACGACGTAGGGGCGGATCGGGGTGCCCACGCCGCGCCGTCGGGACTGTCGTACGTAGAAGCCTGCGATCGCCGCGTAGGAGAGCACCAGCGCGACCGTCCAGTATCCGAGCTCCGTCGGGTTGGGTGCCATGCAGACCGTGTGCTGCGGGCTGGATCGGCAGGTGTCGAACAGGTCGACGTAGGGGGCGTACCGGTAGACGGGTATCGCGATCAGGGTGATCACCGCGAAGACCAGCAGCGGAAACCAGGTGCCGCGCTGGGCGACACGGACCTGGCGGGTCAGGTCGCGCACGGCCGCCAACAGCTCGTGAGGCCCATCCGCCTGTGGAACGGATTCGTGTGTCATGAAGTTAGCTTTGCATTACAGACCTATCCGTGCAAGAGAGTCTGACCGCATTTCACGGGCCGTGCCAACTGTGACCGCGCCGCCCACCGCGAACGCAAACCAGGTGGGACGCGGGTTCAACAGGCGGACTGGGGCACCGACTACCCAGCCGTCCTCAACCGCGTCGTGGCGCTGGACTGGCTCCGCGCCATGCCCCGACGGACATGATCGGCGAGCCGGAACCTAGCCCAGAACCAGGCCGGGGTCGGGATCGGCCTCGGGGGTGGGGGCAGGAATCTGGTACTCCTCGGTGAGGGTGGTCATCGGGCCGGGCCAGGTGGCCTGCGCGACCTCGATGGGCTTGCGGTGACTGTCGTACGCGACGTGCAGCAGGTGCAGCACCGGGGTATCGGGCCGGATCTGGAGGGTTTCGGCCTCTTCCCGGCTGGGTTGGCGGGCGCTGATCGTGTCGGTGGCCGAGACGTACCGCCGCCCGGTTGCCTCCTCGGCCTCCTGGTAGAGCGGCCGGCCGAACGCCTCGGCGCGCTCAAGCGAGGTGCCTGCGGTGTCGCGGGGCAGGAACCAGGAGGCGCCCACCTCGACGGGGGAGTCGTCGGTGCGCACGAGGTGTCGGCGGCAGAGCAGCTCGGTGCCGTCCGGTGCGCCGAACGCGTCGGCGACCTCGGCGGGAGCGGGAGCGCGCCCGACCGAGACGAGTTGCTGGCGGTACCGGGCGGCCAGGTCGGTGTGGTAGCCGCGGAAGCCGCCGTACCGGCCTCGGGAGAGCCTGTTGAGTCGGCGTCGGGTGCCCCGGACGTACGTACCGGAGCCGGGTTTGGTGATCAGGATGCCCTCGACGCGGAGCTGGTCGACGGCGCGTTGCACCGTCTGTTTGGCGACGCCGAACATCTCGGCGATGGCCGGGATGGATGGCAGCCGTTCGCCGGGCCCCCAGTCGCCCCGGCGGACCTGGGCCTTGAGCTGCGCGGCGATCTGTCGGTGCGGGAACTCGGCGGCCCCGGGATTGATCTGCACACCCGCCTCCTTGATCACATCTAGGTTCCTAGGATGCCCTAGCGGGTGTGACGGCGCTACCCGTGACACGCGAAAAAACGGGCCCCCGGACCACAAAGGTCCGAGGGCCCGCGACGAACAGTGCTACCAGGAGCCGGCGGTGGGGCCGGCCGAACCGCCCCGACGGCGCAGGTACTTCTCGAACTCCTGAGCGATCTCGTCACCGGTCAGCGGGGTGATGCCCTCGTCGCCGACCCGTTCCTCCAGCTCGCGGACGTACTCGCCGAGCTCGGCGTCCTGCTCGGCGGCGCTGCGCACCCGCTGCTCCCACTCGGCGGACTCCTCGGCCAGGTCGGCCATCGGCACCGGCAGGTCGACGACCTCCTCCACCCGGTGCAGCAGGGCGAGGGTGGCCTTGGGGCAGGGCGGGTTGTTGGCGTAGTGCGGCACGTGCACCCAGAACGAGACGGCATCCACGTCGGCGCGGGTGCAGGCGTCGTGGAGCACGCCGACGATCCCGGTCGGCCCGTCGTAGCGGGTGGGGGTGAGCTGGTAGCGCTCGGCGGCCTGCGCGTCCGAGGCGCTGCCGCTGATCGGCAACGGCCGAGTGTACGGAACGTCGGCGAGCAACGCGCCGAGCAGCACCACCCGTTCCACCTCCAGGCTGTGGCAGATCTCCAGCACCTGCTCGCAGAACGTCCGCCAGCGCATGCTCGGCTCGATGCCGCGGATCAGCACCACGTCACGGTCGGTGCCCTCCGGGCTGGCCACCATGAACCGGGTCGTCGGCCACTCCACCCGACGGGTCTCCCCATCGGCCATCGTGATGGTGGGCCGGCTGACCTGGAAGTCGTAGAAGTCCTCCGGATCCAGCTCGGCGATCTGCCGGGCGTTCCAGACCTGCTCAAGGTGCTCCACCGCGGCGGTGGACGCGTCAGCGGCGTCATTCCAGCCCTCG
This sequence comes from Micromonospora sp. NPDC049044, assembly GCF_040649215.1. Taxonomy (NCBI): domain Bacteria; kingdom Bacillati; phylum Actinomycetota; class Actinomycetes; order Micromonosporales; family Micromonosporaceae; genus Micromonospora; species Micromonospora sp. NPDC049044. The sequence continues at coordinate 136,839 of NZ_JBEZFA010000011.1, forward strand.
AACGCGGCGATGGCCACCGGGGACCGCAGCACCGGCAGTCCGTCGAACTCGGTCACGCCGTCACCTCACCCTGCTCGTCGCGGCCGGCGCCGGGATGGCGCCCGGTCGTCATACCGTGGGGCACAGCGGCGTCCCTGTTGTCCTTCACGTCCGTCAGCCTACGTCCCGGGCGGAGGTACGGCCTGTCGGCCGCGCCGGTCTGCCGCTTCCAGGCCCGGTCATACCCGAACGGACCGGACAGCGTGATCCCGCTGACACAATCTGGGATCAGGTGCCGAGGGTGGGTGAGCAGGACGGCTGCCGCACTAACCTGGACGCGTGCGGACTTCGTTGCTGGATGCGCTGGCTGGCCGGATTCTCATCGCCGACGGGGCGATGGGCACGATGCTGCAGGCCGCGGACCTCACACTCGAGGACTTCGACGGCCTCGAAGGGTGCAACGAGATCCTCAACGTCACCCGTCCCGACGTGGTGCGCGGGGTGCACGACGCCTACCTGGCCGCCGGCGCGGACTGCGTGGAGACGAACACCTTCGGCGCCAACCTCGCCAACCTCGCCGAGTACGACATCCCGCACCGCATCCGGGAGTTGTCCGAGGCGGGCGCCCGGATCGCCCGGGAGGCCGCCGACGCGGCCAGCACCCCGCAGCGGCCCCGGTTCGTGCTCGGCTCGATCGGGCCGGGCACCAAGCTGCCCACCCTCGGGCACGCCCCCTACTCGACGCTGCGCGACGCGTACCAGGAGAACGCCGCGGGTCTGATCGTCGGTGGCGCGGACGCGTTGATCATCGAGACGTGCCAGGACCTGCTCCAGGTCAAGGCGGCGGTGGTCGGGTCGAAGCGGGCGATGGCCGAGCTGGGCCGGTCGGTGCCGATCATCTGTCACGTGGCCGTGGAGACCACCGGCACCATGCTGGTCGGCAGCGAGATCGGTGCGGCCCTGGCGGCGATCGAGCCGCTGGGCGTGGACCTGATCGGGCTCAACTGCTCGACCGGTCCGGCCGAGATGAGCGAGCACCTGCGGTATCTGTCGCAGCACTCCCGCATCCCGCTGTCGGTGATGCCGAACGCCGGCCTGCCGGTGCTGACCGCCGACGGGGCGCATTTCCCGCTGACTCCCGTGGAGCTGGCCGAGGCCCTGGAGCGGTTCATCACCGAGTACGGCGTGGGGCTTGTCGGGGGCTGCTGCGGCACCACCCCGGAGCACATCCAGGTGCTGGCCGAGCGGCTGCACGGCGTCACCGCCCCGGCCCGCGAGCCCCGGCACGAGGCGGGTGTCTCGTCGGTCTACCACCCGGTGCCGTTCGCCCAGGACGCGTCGGTGCTGATGGTGGGGGAGCGCACCAACGCCAACGGCTCCAAGGCGTTCCGGGAGGCGATGCTCGCCGGCGACTGGCGGGCCTGCGTGGAGATCGCCCGCAGTCAGGCCCGCGACGGCTCGCACCTGCTCGACCTGTGCGTCGACTACGTCGGCCGCGACGGCACGCAGGACATGCGGGAGCTGGCCGGGCGGTTCGCCACCGCGTCGACGCTGCCGATCATGCTGGACTCCACCGAGCCGGCCGTGGTCGAGGCGGGGCTGGAGATGCTCGGTGGGCGGTGCGTGGTCAACTCGGTGAACTTCGAGGACGGTGACGGCCCCGACTCCCGGTACGCGCGGGTGATGCCGATCGTCCGTGAGCACGGCGCTGCGGTGGTGGCGCTGCTCATCGACGAGGAGGGGCAGGCACGTACCCAGGAGTGGAAGGTGCGGGTCGCGGCGCGGCTGATCGACGACCTGACCGGCCGGTGGGGGATGGACCGCGCGGACATCCTGATCGACGCGTTGACGTTCCCGATCGCCACCGGTCAGGAGGAGACCCGCCGCGACGGCATCGAGACGATCGAGGCGATCCGGGAGATCTCCACCCGCTACCCGGGGGTCAACTTCACACTGGGCATCTCGAACATCTCGTTCGGGCTCAACCCGGCGGCCCGCCAGGTGCTCAACTCGGTGTTCCTGCACGAGTGTGTGCAGGCCGGCCTGACCTCGGCCATCGTGCACGCCAGCAAGATCCTGCCGATGTCGAAGATCCCCGACGAGCAGCGCGAGGTCGCCCTGGACCTGGTCTACGACCGGCGCCGCGAGGGGTACGACCCGGTGCAGCGCTTCCTGGAGCTGTTCGAGGGCGTCGACGTGACGAGCGCCCGGGCCAGCCGCGCCCAGGAGTTGGCCGCGCTGCCGCTTGACGAGCGGCTCAAGCGGCGCATCATCGACGGCGAGCGCAACGGCCTGGAGGCCGACCTGGACGAGGCGATGGCCGGCGGCCGGTCCCCGCTGTCGATCATCAACGACATCCTGCTGGACGGCATGAAGGTGGTCGGTGAGCTGTTCGGCTCCGGCCAGATGCAGTTGCCGTTCGTGCTCCAGTCCGCCGAGGTGATGAAGACCGCTGTGGCGTACCTGGAGCCGCACATGGAGACCACCGAGGACGGCGGCAAGGGTCGCATCGTGCTCGCCACGGTGCGCGGTGACGTGCACGACATCGGCAAGAACCTTGTCGACATCATCCTGTCCAACAACGGCTACGAGGTGGTGAACATCGGCATCAAGCAGCCGATCAACGCCATCCTGGACGCCGCCGAGCAGCACCGCGCCGACGCGATCGGCATGTCCGGGCTGCTGGTCAAGAGCACAGTCATCATGAAGGAAAACCTGGCCGAGATGGCCACCCGCGGGGTCGCGGAGCGCTGGCCGGTCCTGCTGGGCGGGGCGGCGCTCACCCGCGCGTACGTCGAGGACGACCTGCGGTCGATGTTCCCGGGCCAGGTGCACTACGCGCGGGACGCGTTCGAGGGGCTGTCCCTGATGGACAAGGTGATGACCGCCAAGCGGGGTGGCGCGCCGGTGATCGACCCGGAGCGGGAGGCTGCCCTCGCGGAGCGGCGGGCCCGTCGGGAGCGGCAGCGGACGATGGTCACCGAGTCGCTGCCGGAGCTGCACGACTCCTCGACCCGCTCCAATGTGGCAGTCGACGTGGAGGTGCCCACTCCGCCGTTCTTCGGCACCCGGGTGGTCAAGGGCGTGCCGATGGCCGAGTACGCGGCGTTGCTCGACGAGCGGGCCACGTTCCGCGGGCAGTGGGGGCTCAACGGCGCCCGGGGCGGCAACGGACCGTCCTACGACGAGCTTGTGGAGACCGAAGGTCGGCCGCGGCTGCGGTACTGGTTGGACCGGCTGATCGCCGACCAGGTCCTTGAGGCAGCCGTGGTGTACGGCTACTTCCCCGCGTACTCCGAAGGCAATGACCTGGTGGTGCTCGACGAGAACGGGCACGCGGAGCGCGCCCGGTTCTCCTTCCCCCGCCAGCGCCAGGAGCGGCGGCTCTGCCTGGCGGACTTCTTCAGGCCCAAGGGCGACCAGCTCGACGTGGTCGCGCTGCAACTGGTCACCGTCGGGCAACCCGTCAGCGAGTACGCGGCGAAGCTGTTCGCCCGCAACGAGTACCGCGACTACCTGGAGGTGCACGGGCTGTCCGTGCAGCTCACCGAGGCGCTCGCCGAGTACTGGCACCGGCGCATCCGCGCCGAGCTGACCCTGCCCGACGGCCGCCCGTTGAGCATCGACGACCCTGTGGACCTGGCCGGCATTCTGCGCAACGACTACCGGGGCTGCCGGTACGCGTTCGGCTACCCGGCCTGCCCGGACCTGGAGGACCGGGCGAAGATCGTGGACCTGCTCGGGTCGGAGCGGATCGGCGTGGAGTTGTCCGAGGAGTTCCAGTTGATGCCGGAGCAGGCCACCGACGCGATAGTGGTCCACCACCCGGAGGCCAGTTACTTCAACGCCAAGTGACGGGCGCAGGTGCACTGACCTGCACCCGAGGTCGTCCCGAAGGCCGCTGAGCCGTGATCATGCCGTCTCCCGCAGGACGTGCATGGCGTTGCGACGGTCGTCGGGGATGTCGGCGGCCCGGATCGCAGGCTTCCAGACTCCGGGTTGAACTTCGAGCGACCGAGCGGCAGGCCCGTCAGCGGTGGCCAGGTAGAGAACACGGAGGGCCGGAGTTGGGCGCAGGCGGGTTCTCGATACGTGGTGGTATCCGGGTCGTTCCGAAGGTGGGGGGCGGCGTTCGCGCCGACTCTGGCTGGCCGATGGCGAGGCTGCGGGCTGAGCGGGACTCCATCGCGCTACGGGAGATCTGGGCCGGAGTTCTGGTGGTCACCGCCGACAATTTGATCGCAATCCGACGATGGCGAAAAGTCGGGTTGGAGTTCGAGGCTGCTGATCGCGATGAGCTGTGGATGTTTCGGACGCTCGATCTTGACCGCTTGATCGGCCGCCTGGCGGAGCTTGGATGGATCGTCGAACGGTAGCGGCATCACATCGAGGACGCTCGTGCTCTGCGCTGCCTAGCTCCCCGCCGAGAGGGCCGCTACAGAAAGTATCGATCAACACGATTCCCAAGCTGACAGTGTCGAGGGCAGACTGTCGGCGGACCGGTGGCAGAGCCGGGTTATTGCAGCGCTGAGATGCCGGGTGCCGTGCACGCGCGGCGGCTCGAAGGCGTGTGGGGCCGCTGGCGTGCCATGCCCCACCGGGGGTTCGAATCCCCTCCGGTCCGCTCGCACTCTCCCAGCACAGTTGGGTGACTACCTGGGTGACGATCGGGACGAACGCCCGCGGACTGTCCCGGACGCTGGGGACTGTTCTGGCAGCTCAGTGGCTTTGAAGGCGCAGGTGAGCGCCCCGCGTTGGTTGCCCGGGGGTCAAGTGGTCGGGTGGAGAGGGCGGGCAGGACGGTCGTGTGGCAGTGATCAATCCCGCGGGCTGGTGCGAGGCCAGAAAAGCCGCCGTCCGTTCCGCATGGTCTGAGGTCATGGAGAGACTTCATGTGGGTGGCTCGGTTGCTGGTGCAGGCCGAGCGCACCGCACCGGCCGAGATCACGCACCGGCCTGTCGCCCGGGACATCCTTGCCGAGGTTGCCCGCGACCCGACCACGATCGCCAAGCTCGCTGCCACCTTTCGGGGTCGGCTGAGCAGCGCTACACGCGGATGAGGAGTGCAGCAGTGAAGTGCAGCAACCTCCCGTGGCTCGATCTCCTTGTCGTACTCGCCAATACGATCTTCTACCTGGAGCGTCCGGTACGGCAGGCAGACCTGCACATGATCGCCAAGCAGGTGGGGCTGGTGCTGCGACAGCACGGCTTCAAACGGTCGCGTGGATGTTCATGGTCACCGCGATCTGGCTGTGCCGCTGGGTCCGCATCATGACCCGGGGCTGAACGTCGAGGGCCGCCAGCAGGGTGGCGCAGGTGCGCCGGGTGTGCACGGAGGTCTCCCGAACGCCGGTCTTGCGGCAGCGGGTCTTGAACTCCCGGTGGAAGTTCCTCGGCTCGATCGGCGTACCGAGGCGGATGGTGAAGACCAAGTCGCTGTTCCGCCAGGGCCGGCGGTGTCGCCCTGCTCGCCGAACCGCGCCGAAGTAGAGCGACCCATGGCGCCGGTACAGCCCTCCGCTGACCGGCTGCGGCTCGCGGCCTGCGTACCCGGCCCTCAGCAACTGCCTGGCCGACAGTCCATAGGTCAAGGTGGTGGCTCAGTGAAAGATGCCCAGGCCTGCGATCGCGTCGAGGGCTATGACCAAGTCGGCGACGCCGAACGACGCCACGCCGAAGAGCCAGAGGCGGTAGGACGACAGCCGAATCCACCAAGGCTGGTGGTCGCCGAGGCGGAGACGGCCTGCGGCGTGGGGAGGGACTTCAAGGCCTTGCGCAAGGCCCAGTTGTCGCTCGATCCGCTCCGCTAGCCGGCTGTCGCTCATTTCAAGGTGGCGGTGCTTGGCCATCAGTTGTGCCGACAGCAGGGCGAGAATAGCGCCCAGGACGGCCGAGACCGCTTGAGCAGGGGTTGAGCCGCCCGCCTGTAGGGCAATCGTGAGGAGGAAGGCCTGGGCCGCGGTAGCCAACGCGGGGACTTGCCACATCATCGTGTCGAGGGATGTGCGGCGGGCGCCGACCACGGCGTAGGCCGCCATGAGGACCTCTTCGGATACCTGATCCTCGGCCTGGGTAGCTGGTGGGCCTGGCGTCATGGCGCCATGGTCCCAACCGCTCGCAACAGCCGGGAGGTAGAGCCGCCGGCGGAAAGCTGTCGACAGCAATGCTGACAGCATCCCCACCGGACGGTAGCGCGCCCGCAGGTGCGGAGACGGACGGGCAATCCGAGCTGACGACCGCCGCCGGACAAGGACGGACCTGCCGCACAGAACTTACACAAGCGAGGGTCGCGAGCCCGAGGAGCCCCAAGATCATGCCGTTTGCGGGCCGTCACAGGCGGACCGGGAGCAAGGGAACGTTGACCACCGATCACCAATGAGCGGGCAGCTCAGGCGGCATCTTGTCCGTGTTGATCGTCTACGCTCTCACCTTCGATCAATACAACGCCAAGTGACGGGCGCAGGTGCACTGCCACCTGTGGACGACACATCACTGTGGCAGGCGAGGTCGTGGTCGAGCCCAAGGGCACCGGACGACAACCGATGACAGCAGACGACGCAGCGTAGCTGCGTTCGGCACGAAGCGGCGAGGCTGAGGGGTGAGGTGAGCCTCGCTGTCGTGGCAGCATGCGGCGGTGACCTTTGATGATGACCGGTACCTCGATGCCTTCGTCGACTACAGCAGGGGGCATCATTTCGTTCGGCTTGACGTCGAAGTGCCAGCGGAGACTCTGACGCAAGGGCTGGCCGGTCCCGATGACGACGTGCCACACGGCTCGTTGTGGTTGTCGGCGGACCGGGCGGAGGCGCTGGCTAGGTCGTTGCTCAGTTGCGCGGCAGAGGTGAGGGAGCAGAGCCGTCAGCTTTGATCGACTACGCCCTCACCGTTGACCAATACCACGCCAGGTAACGCCCTCAGGTGCTGTCACCCGTACCCGAGGGCGTCCGGCTCAGCCGGCGGGTCGGTAGGGGATCCTGATCGAGTGGATAACCAGGATCTTGATGAGCTGGTTCGGGCCGGCCGGAACATCCAAGCGCTTGTCCTGATCCGTGAGCAGCGCGGGTGCGGCTTGCGGGAAGCGGTTGACCTGCTCGATGGCCATCACAAGCGACTGAAGGCCGAGCAGCAGGACCAGCGGTCAGCGGCGGACGGCCCCGGTTTGCCCGACGAGTCACCACACCGTCGTCGACCGTGGCTCCCGAATGCGGCCTCGGGGCATCGCGGGCCGCCCGTCGCCGGTCAGGGGCAGGATGAGACGACGGTCTAGGCAGTGGGCTGCGCTGGCCGGATGAACCGGCGATCGTGGTCACTGACTGTGGCCCTCGGGCCGGCGGCGCGCAGGACGACGTCGAGCACCAGGTCGGGATCGGCCTCGTAGGCTCCGCTGGCCCAGGCCGCGTTCGGCTCGATGACGGCCCAGCCGCCGTCGATGGTCCCCACGTCGACCACGATGGCGGTGGGAAGTGTGTGACCGAATCCGGCCGCCAGGTCCGCGCCGAAGGCGAGCGCGTCGGCAGGTGCCGGGCCGAGGCGCAGCCGGCCGTGCTCGGCGTACTGGCTTGCGGCGTGGACGGCGCCGTCGAGCAGGTGCAGCCGGTACTCGGTGGTGAAGTCGACGATGTCGCTGACGAGGACGGGAGTTTGTCGGTCGACGGCGTCGGGTCCTGGCAGGCGGGAACCGTCGGTGTAGATCATGGCCCGGATGGTCTTGTCGTTGGGTGACTTGATGAATGCGGGTCGACGGAGTTCGTAGGCGTCGTCGATCGTGACAACTGTGATGTCCCGGCGCGTGACGTCCCGGGGCAGCCCGGCGAGCCAGCCGGGTGGGGCCTCCAGCGGGGCGATCCCGAGCAGCGGGGCGACGGCGTCGGCGAAGGTCGGCCCGGCGTGCAGGTGGTCGGCTCGCATGCCGGTGGGCACCGTGAAGGTGGGCAGCTGCACGGTGGCCAGCCCGCGTCGATGGGCGGTGTCGCGCAACCGCTGGGCCGATGCGGTCAGTCGCGGTGGCAGGACGAGCGTCACGGACGAGGATCCTGCCGTACCGGTCGGCGCTGTCACAGTCGTTATCCGTAGCTGTCGCCGCTGCTGAGGTTGGCCCTGTTCGCGTGCGAGGATCTGTGGCCATGGGTCTGGCTGACGCTCTCGCTGGGTGGACCGACGTGGACGGCGCCCAGTACGAGTTGGGCAGGGCTGTGGGCCTGTTTACGGATCGCACGTTCTTGCAGGTCAAGTGGGTGTTCTGGTCGGACGACCCGGTCGGTGCGGCGCTCTTCGACATGCTGCACGCGTTGGTGCGGGCGGGCGTTCTGGAGTATCGCGACGAGCCCGACCACCAGTTTCGGTGGAAGACGGCGGCACCGCCGGGCGGCGTGCCGGCCGACCGGGCTTGACACTCGCCGTCAAGTACTTGACGATAGGCGTCAAGTAGCGAAAGGGCCGGCATGTCGCCAACTCACCAGGAACTGACCGAGCAGCTCATCCGGTTGATCGATATCCGTCTGCTGGACCCGCTCGAAATCCTTCTCGACGGCCACGACGCCATCGACCCGCTACGCGCCGTCGTCCGGGAGCGGGCCCGATCCTGGGCCACCACACTCGTCGGCGGCGACGACCGGGCCGCCGTCGGCGTGGTCATGCGCGCGATCTCCACCCTCTACCCGGAGGACGGACCGTTCGACCCACCCCTCGACTGGTGGCGCAGCCCGCTCGGCCAGACCGTCGCGCGACGGGTCGGCCACCCGACTGCCGAATCCGTGTCGTACGCGGTGGCCGGCGCCATGCTCGGCATCACCCGCCAGGGCGTCCACGACCTGGTCTCCCGCGACAAGCTCGCCCGCCATCCCGAAGGCGGCGTGCGCTCCGCCTCCGTACGCGACCGACTGCTCAAGGAAGGAACCCGACGTGGCTGAGACCATCATCGACTCCGGGGCCGTGCCCATCGCGATCCGCGACTTCGGCGGACCCGGACAACCGCTGCTGCTCCTGCACGGCGCCGGTGGCAACCTCGCCCAGATGACCACCCTCGCCGAGCACCTGCGCCCGACCCGCCGGGTGGTCACCGTCGACCTGCGCGGTCACGGCCGGTCCGGAGACGGCCGGTGGCGCTGGGACGACGTACTGGCCGACCTGGCCGCCGTCACCGACCACCTCGGCCTCACCACCCCAGCGGTGGTCGGCGTCTCCCTCGGCGGCATGCTCGCCACCCTCTGGGCGCAGCGTCACCCGGAGTGCCCCGGTGCCGTCAGCCTCGACGGCAATCCGCCGTTGAACCGTCCGGACCAGGTCGCCGGGCTGGATCCGGAGCAGGCCGAGACCGAGCTGGCCAAGCTGCGGGCCGTCTTCGACGGGATGGCCGCGATGCTTGCCGAACCGCTGACCGCCGAGCAGGTGGCCGCCATGCTTGCGGGTCAGCGAGCCATGGCCCAGCGCTACGGCGCCGCACCCGACGACTGGGTGGCTGCCTTCGCACGCAACCTGGTGCCCGGCGACGACGGCCGCAGCCGGCTGCGGCCCGGTCCGGCCCTCACCCGGCAGCTCCGCGATGCCATGGACTCCCTTGACCTGATGCCCGCCTACCGCGACGTCCGCTGCCCGCTGTTGCTCGTTCTCGCCACCGAGGACCTGCCCGAACAACAGCCGTTCCGCGACCTGTACGAGGCGTATCGCACGGTCACCGCCGAACGGCTCGCCACTGTGGACAACCCGTCCCTACGGGTGCGGCAGCTCGCCGGCGCCAGCCACGCGATGGTCGCCGAACGCCCTCAGGAGCTCGCCACCCTCATCACCGACTTCCTCAACGCTCACGCCTGAGGCGGCCCGCGGCGGCCCACCTCCTCGGGCACGTGCCGGTACGGCAGAGACGCGGCGCGGGTCAGGCCCGGATTTCGGCGACCATCGTGTCCGCGTTCTCGAACGACTCGACGGTGCGGAACCCTTCGGCGGCGTAGAGCCCGGCGGCGAAGTTCGCCCGCTCCACACTCAGCGACACCCGCCGGATGCCTTCGGCGCGGGCGGCGTCCAGGGTGGCGCGCAACAGCGTCCGGCCCACACCCCGGCCGCGCCACGACTGCACCACGCCGATGGTCAGCTCCGGCACGTCGTCGCTCACGTACCCGTAACCTGGGTCAGCGGCCGTCAGGTGCCGCAGCCAGGCCGCGCCGACCGGTTGCCCGGCCGGCTCCACCGCGACCACCCCGATGTCGTCCGGCCGCATCCACCCGGTGACATAGTGGGCCAGCGCGGGGTCGGCCAGGATGCGCTCGCGCGACCAGTTCCGTTCCGGCAGCCAGTTGATGGCCTCCACCAGCATGTCGGTGAGGAACGCGAGGTCGCTCGGCGTGGCGGCGCGAAGATCAACGTGATGCACCGCCACACCCTGCCACAGGACCAGGACCGATGGGTGCCGGCCAGGTGAGGCCGAACATCGCGAGGAGTCGCGTGAAGGTGGGCGTCACCAGCCGCCAGGAGCATTGGCGGGGGTCGGTCCAGAAGTCACTGGCTACCACCCTCGGGTCGGCGACCACCGGCCCTGGGCCAGCAGGGTGACAAGCGTCGTGGGCAGGGGAAGCCCGCGGGACCGTCCAATCCGGCGGATGAGGTCTCTCGCGCATCGTCACCTCGTAGCGTCAGTCACCGGCAGGGCCACAGGGTACGCATGTCTCGAAGGGATCGCGGCCACCGCGACCGCACCCGGAACAGGGGGAACCAGCATGGCGATCAAGCGGATGGACAACGTCCTCATCGTGGTCGAGGACCTGGACGCCGTCATCGCGTTCTTCGTCGAGCTCGGCATGGAGTTGGAGGGCAGGGGGCCGGTCGAGGGGCGGTGGGTGGAGCGCGTCGTCGGCGTCGACGGCGTGCGCCAGGAGGTCGCGATGCTGCGGACCCCGGACGGTCACGGCAAGGTCGAGCTGGCCGTGTTCCACACGCCGAAGGCGGTCCGCCACGACCCGCAGGACGCGGCGGCGAACACCCTCGGCATTCGCCGGATCATGTTCGCCGTCGACGACGTCGAGGACACGATCGCCCGGCTGCGCCGCCACGGGGCGGAACTGGTAGGTGAGGTGCAGCGATACGAGGACATCTTTCTGCTCTGCTACGTCCGTGGCCCCGAGGGCATCATCGTCGGGCTGGCCGAGGAGCTTCGCTGAGAGCGGTCGCGTCATGCTCGGGAGCCAGCAGACGCGGCGACGTCGCGGCCGCACGGGCCACCGCTGCTAGGACAGCGCCCGTCCGCCGCCGTCGTTAGGCTCCCGGCATGTTCCGGACGGCTCGACCTGACGACTTCGCGCAGATCATCCGCCTCTACCGACAGTTGAACCCGGACGATCCGGTGCTCGACGACGGCTCCGACGAGGCGGCCTTCGCGCAGATCCTCGGCACACCAGGGCTGAGTCTCTTCGTCCTCGATGTGGACGGGGTAGTCGTCGCCACGACGTACCTCAACCTGATCCCCAACATCAGCCGGTCCGCGTCGCCCTACGCCGTCATCGAGAACGTCGTGGTCGAGGAGTCGCGGCGCGGCACCGGGCTGGGTCGCGAGATCATGGCCGCCACGCTCCAGGCCGCCTGGGACGCGGGCTGCTACAAGGCGATGCTGATGACCGGGTCGCGTAACCCCGCGACGCACGGCTTCTACCGCGCCTGCGGGTTCTCGGCCGACGTCAAGACCGCGTACCTCGCCCGACCACCGGCATCGCAGGGCTAGCTAGGCACTGCGCGGACCGCCGGCCACGGCGTCGACGACGGATCGCAGCTTCGACGTGAGGGTGGCCGGCTCAGGCGTCCCGGCTGCGCAGTTGCCACGCGGCGAACCACCGGGTGCTTGCCATGCTCACGTACCTCGGCACCTAGCCCGGGGCGAGGGCGGTCGAGCCGCGCGGATGCGCGTTCACGACCGTCGAGGCCGCGAGGGTGAGCACGTTGGTCTCGTCGTCGAACTGGGCACTGATATCGATCGCGGCGATCTGCCCGAGGTCGGACACGTGCGTACCACCGCAGGGCATGACAGCGGGTGGAGAGATGTCGCACCGCCAGAGCCGGTCCGCGGTGAAGTGGTCCGAACTACCGGTCACGGTCACGCCCGCCTGGGACGCCAGCCAGGTCGCGAGTATGTCGTTGGCGCGCCGAACGTACGCGTCGAGTTCGGCGATGAATGCCGGATGGTTGAACCCCCTCTTTCGGAGGGACTTTCCCAACCGGTACCGGTCGATGCTCCCATCGACATGGTGTCGGCTGTCCAGGAGCGCCGCCGCGTCGAAGTTCCTGTTCCCTCTGGAGTCACGGAGAGCGTCTTTGGTCCACAACTCGTCGAGGCACTCGTTGACCGCGAAGGCGACCAGATGGCAGCCGGTGTGCGCCGCACTCAGCGCGGCCCGGCGTACGGCGTCGACCTCGAGCGAAACGACCTGCCCGACCCATCCGGCGATGTCGGCGTCCACGGTGTTCACGATGTGCCCGACAGCGAGAATCCGGTCCGGGTCACCGCGGCGCGCGGACACCTCGGGCCCGATCCGCACCTCACCGGTCGCCGACTCGACCGAGAGGATCTGGGTGTCCACGACCGGGACCGCCGTCGATCCGAACGAGATCAGACCATGGTCGGCGGGCTGATCCGGCCACGTGTGGTCCACCGGATGGAACGGGGTGCGGTCGGTCACGACCACCCGGCTCGGGTCACCGGCCGCCGCGTACGGCAGCACGGCGAGGACACGCCCATATCCTTCGGTCTGCCCGCGTGGGTAGCCGATTCGCGTCTCGCTGATCTCGCACACCCGGCCAGCCTGACACTCCGGAAGAGCAAGATCCATACATGGCCGAGGTGGCTGAGCGTAGGATTCTCTTACGCTCGATCCGCGCCGGCCGCACCACCGCCGCCTGTCGTCGGGAAGGTCTCGCGTAGCGCGGAGTCCAGTGACCGGCCGGTTGTCGGCTCGACGAACAGGTCAGCGAGGAGCAGGTCGGCGAGGTGGGTGGGGTTGATGCCCGACTCCTTGCCTCCGAGGCCCTGCAACGCGCCGCCGAGTCGCAGGGCGGCCCGTGCCGCACCGGCCGGTAGTCGGCCCACCCGGCGGCGGCGGCCGACCGCCGCCGCGATGCGCCCGATCATCTCGTGCCAGGTGAGGTTCTCGTCGGCGACCGGGATGTCCGCGCCGCTGGCCTGCTCCAACGCGTCCGCCGTGACCTCCGCCACGCTGCGCGCCGAGGCCGCGGCACTCCCGCCGGTCGGCGCTACCAGCGGGGTACGGGAGCGGGCCCACCGGTCCAGCGGCCCCGCCCAGTTCGGCAACCGGTCACCGGCCCGGCCGAAGACGAAGGGCAGTTCGAGGACGGCGACCGGCAGTTCCGCACCGGCGGCGGCCCGTCCCTCCCGGGCCTGTTCGATCCGGCACCTGATGTACGTGTGCCGCTCGCCGAGCCGCCACTGTGGGTGCAACCGGTCGAAGTAGGTGTAGTACGACCCCATCACCACCGCGCGGGTGAGGCCCTCGGTCCGGGCGGCGGTGCACAGGCGTACCACCGGTTCGACGTTGTCGCGGCGGAACTCCGGATAGATCGGTCTGGGCAACGACCGTTGCTCGTCGGTGCGGGTGGCGTACACGACCCCGTCGTGACCGGCGAGCATCGGCCGCAGCTGCTCGATCGAGGCGGACCCGACATCGAGCAGGTGATCCACCCCCGGCCGGGCGGTACGCGCCACAGTGGTGGTGGCGTGGCCGCGCTCGCGCAGCACCTCGACCACGTGAGCGCCGATCAGACCACTGCCACCCACCACGAGGATTCGCACGGTGCATCGTCCACTCCGGAACCCGGCGCTTGTCAAGCCATCGGGTACGGTCGGTGACGGGTGCCTGACCGCGGAACGTGCCGCGTCGTGCCTGAGAAGCCTTCACAGATCCGGGGTGGGGAATGCCTGAGCCGCGCGCCTTCTGGCTGGACGAGCAGTTCGACCGTGAGCGCGGTGCCGATGTGGGCGGCCGCTACGAGGCCGAGGTGCGCCGGCGGCTCGACGACTTCGCCGACAGCTGGGGTGACATCTCGCCGGTCGGGTTCGCGGCGACCGCCTGGCGGGTCGCCACCGATCTGTCTCCGGGTTTCGTCCGCTGGCATCGGCGGATTGTCTCGGCGACCTGCACGAGAAGCCCCTGGGACGGCAGCATGGTCGGCGCGGTGACGGTGATCTCCCGCTGGCCGGCCGAGTTGACCTGGACCAGACAGTGGCAGCGTGACCGCGGCTGGCGTGACTGGCCCCAGCTGTTCGGCCAGTACACGACCCCTACCGAGCAGGATCAGACCCGCAGCCCGCACCTGCGGGCGATGCTCCAGGTCGAGGCTCCCGTACCGCTCGATGATCTGCCGCCGGCACCGGACGGTCCGGATGGCGACGTCGCGACCACGGCCCGCCGCGCCACAGCTGTGCTGGTGCGGGAGCTCAACGACCTGCTCGCACCGATGATCGGTCAACTCGAGGCGGGGGTGCCCGCGGACTCCTAGCCGTGGACGACACCGGCCGAATCACCGTGCCACCGATGGCCGCGGAGGCGAGGCACGACCCGGACGCGGAACTCATCCATCGCCGAGACATGCAGAACGCTGCCATCTACACCGAGTTCATCGAAAAAATCGTTGCCGAGGCACCGAGGCCGACAGCCGGATCGCCCGCGCATTGACCCAGCTGAAGACGAGCATGCCCGGGCAGTACACGTGGGAGTACAACAAGGCCCAAGACGCAGCCCAGGCCGCCGCAGCGGTACTGGGGATTAGCAAGGACAGCATCCCAGCCCCGGCAGCAATCCGGCGGAGGTACGCGCCTGGTGGCGCGGCCTATCCGACGACGAGCGGCAGATATACCTGACCGCCTACCCGGAGCGAATCGGCGCACTCGACGGGTCAGCCGCAACAAACCGAGACACGGCCAACCAGCTCGGGCTGCGTACCTTCATCGGGGACAACATCAACCACCACCGCGAGCAAGGCAACCGCCCTCTGACGTCGCGGATTTAGCCGACCGGGGCGAGGCCGTCGAGGAACTGCGGCCAACTGTCTGCAACGCGGGTGATGTCGTCCTCGGTGGGCGGGAGGTCGTCGTCCATCTCCTCTTCCTCGTGGTTCCAGAACCAGACCGAGCCGTTGTCGATGTCGCGCAGAGAGATGGTGAAGAGGTTGCCGTACTCGTCCCGGGCTACCGGCAACAGCCACGTCGGCACTCGACCGTCGTAGGTGTCGAGCCGGTCCCACATGCTGGCGTAGTCGGGCACGTCGCCGAGGGAAAAGATCGTGTTGACGGCTTGGTCGTTGTTGGCGAGCCGCCCGCCGTCGTGCTGGCGCAGGTAGGCGCGGTAGGTGTTAGGCAGCGGATGGCCGAGTCGCCCTTCGAGGCGGGCAACAAGCTCCTCGGACGCGGGCGCCTCCTGGCGCAGGTAGGGCACTGCCATGCCTACGTTCTTCCCTTCATGATGGATACGCCGCCAGCGTGTTTGACGGCATCGTGCAGGTCCGACGGCGCCAACTGCATCCGCTTCGTGTCCTGGTGATGATGCCAGGCTTAGCCTTCGGGCGTGGCAGGCAGACCGGCCTTGCGATTGGCGTCGGTGAAGTCGCTGCCGTGGTTGCCCTCGAAGTGCGGGTCGAAGTGCGCCTCGTGCTGTGAGCGGGGCGGCTTGATGTAGGGCCCGAAGTCCGGGTACCCATCGTCGGTGAACCACATCCCGTCCGGATACTTCTCCTGAAGCCTCGGGGTCCAGTATTTGCCCTCGTACGATTCCGGCACGTTGAACCGGCACCACTCGGGCAGGTTCTTCTGGCACCACCTGCCGTCGGGGGATATATCGGCGATCCTTGATCGTTAGCTTCTTTGGGTACCAGCTGGCGAGCATTCATGATCGGCACCTTGATTGGGCTCCACCGCGTCGGCGAGGCCGGTGCGTTGTATGTGGGTCGCTGCGCTGCGTTAGGGTGCGTTCTTCGCGTTCGGTGAAGATCTGGAACAGGAGTTTCGCGCCGGTGCGGTCGAGGTTGAGGTATCCGAATTCGTCGAGGCAGAGCAGGTCGTAGCGGGCGTAGCGGTGGAGGGTCTTGGAGAGGCGTTTCTCGTTGTGGGCTTCGGCCAGTTCGTTGACCAGGTTCGCGGTGGTGGTGTAACGGACTCGCAGGCCATGCTCGGCGATGGCGGTGCCGATGCCGATAAGCAGGTGGCTCTTGCCGGTGCCGGAGTTTCCGACCAGGACCAGCGGGGCGCCGGCTCGGACCCAGGCGGGGTTGGCGAGGTTGTTGACGTAGACGGCGTCGACCTGCGGGTTCTTGTCGACCGCGCTCAGCCTGGTCGAACACATTCGCGCCGCCGGACGTCCCGCCACGGAAACGATCACCTGGCGGGAAGGCTCGAAGGGCACGATGAGTTCCCAGTTCATCTTCCTACGAGTACGCCCAGCCGGACACCGCGTCGCCCGCGCCACCGACGGCACCCTGCCGCAGCGGTGGCTGATCGCCCAATGGCCCGACCTGATCCGCTACGGCAAGATCTGCTGGCGCATCGAACACGACTACCGCGAACTGAAGACCGGCCTCGGCCTGGACCACTTCGAAGGCCGCTCCTTCATCGGCTGGCACCGCCACGTCACCCTCGTCACCGCCGCGCACCTGTTCATCACGGAACTACGCCTGGACCCAAGAGCGGCTGCGCCGGCCTGACCCTCTACACGGTCATCCGCGAGCTGCAACGCCTCCTCGCGACCTGGACCGGCGCCTGCATCACCTGCCACCAACCCGTGAAACCCTTACACCGCAACAAACGCCACAGAACCTAACAAAGCACTACTAGGAGTCCGCCGGGGTCAACGGCACCGGCACACGAGAACGGGGCGGGCGGTTCGCACCGCCCACCCCGGATTCCCGCCGTTCGGCGACCCGGCCGTCGATCAGGCCGGGTAGTGCCACTCAGCCGGTGGTCAGGACGAACTTCTCCCAGGCCCCCACCGACGTCCGGTTGGCGATCAGGGAACCGGCCCCGGCGTTCTCGGCACACACGATCTGGTTGTTGACGGTGGCGCGCAGGCTCACCGTCCCATCCGAGTTCGTGATGAGCTGGAACGTCTCCCACGACCCGATCGACGTGGCGTTGGCGACCAACGGGTTGGCGCCCGAGCTCGCGGCCGAGACGTAGAGCCCGTTGGCCCGCGACCGCAGCGCGATGTTGCCGTTGCCGGCGTCCACCCTGTCGAACTGCTCGGTGCTGCCGACGCTGGCCTTGTTGGCGATCAACGCGGTGGAGCCGACCGCCGACACGTACTGGCTGTTGATCTGCGCCCGCAGGGTGCTCACCGGCGTGCTGCCGCCGGTGCCGGTGGTGAAGGTGAACGCGTCAACGTCGAACAGGTAGCCGGAGCCGCCCTTGAACACCAGGTACAGCGTGGTCGACGCGGACGGCGGGTTGCTGATCGTGCCGGACACCTCGGTGAAGGTCTCCCAGTTGCCGGTCACCGGCACCGTGACGGTGCCCAGCAGGCTGCCGGTGGCCGAACCGGCCCGGACCTCGATCGTGCCACCGGCGCCGGCCGACGACGCCCGCACGGTGATGCGGTTGGCGTTCGACAGGTTGTACGGCTGGTACGAGATCCAGTCGTTGTTCTCGATGAACCCGGCAGTGCGACCACCCTCGGCGCTGGTGTGGTCGGTCGCCTGGACACCGGACTGGGCGCCGAAGTGCTCACCCTGGCGGTGCTTCGGCTGCAGCGTCCTGATGTTGTGCGTGGTCAACCCGCCGTTGTCGGTGTAGGCGGCGTCGAAGACCCCGTAGATGTTCGCTGCGGAGTCGTGCTCACCGTCGGTCGGGACGGTGATCGAGCCGCTGCACCCGGTCTTCGAGGTGATCTGGTGGGCGTGACTGTCGTGGCCCAGCGCGTAGGTCAGGCTCACCTTGGTGCAGTCGATAGTGCCGTCCTGCGGGTCGCTCACCGAGATCTGGTACGGCACGGTGTCGCCGAAGCTGAACAGCTGACCGTCGACGGGCGAGGTCAGCGTCACCGTCGGCGCCGTGTTGCCCACGGTGATGACCAGGCTCGCCGTGCCGGTGAGGCCGGTCGGGTCGGTGACCTTCAGAGTGGGGGAGTAGGTGCCGTTCGTGGTGTACGTCTTCGTCGGGTTGGCCGCCGTCGACGTGGTGCCGTCACCGAACGTCCACAGGTAGCTCAGCGAGCCACCTTCGGGGTCGGAGCTGCCGGCCGAGGAGAAGTTGACGGTAAGCGGATTGGCGCCCGAGGTGGGGTTGGCCGAGGCGACAGCGATCGGGTTGCGGTTACCCCCACCGATGTACTCGATCCGGAACAGCGCCTGGTTGTTCGAGCCGGTGCCGTAGTCGAGCACGTAGAGCGCGCCGTCCGGGCCGAAGGCCATGTCCATGACCTGCGTGCCGCTCCACGGGAAGCTGGAGATCTCTCCGCGCGAGCCGTCGGCGTTGACGGCGATGGGCTTGATCCAGCGACGGCCGTACTCACCGGCGAAGAACAGGCCGTTGAGCGACTGCGGGAACTTGACGCTGGAGTTGAGCGAGGCGTCGTACCGGTAGACCGGCCCGGCCATCGGCGACTCGGAGCCGCTGCCGAACTCCGACGGTGAACCGGAGTCGCCGGCGTACTTGATCCAGGCCGGCTTCGCCGCGGGCAGGGTCTGTAGGCCGGTGTTGCGGAACGAGTTGTTCGTCGGCCCGCCCGAGCAGTTGTACTTCGACTGCGACGGCCCGGACGGGAAGGTGTATTCGTTGTATGTTTCGTTGCTGGTGTTGCTGCCGGTGCAGTACGGCCAGCCGTAGTTGCCCGGCGCCGTGATCCGGTTGAACTCGACCTGACCCTGCGGGCCCCGGCTGGAGTTGGTGCTTCCCGCGTCCGGGCCGTAGTCACCGACGTAGACGACGCCGGTGGCCTTGTCCACGCTCATCCGGAAGGGGTTGCGCATACCCATCGCGTAGATCTCGGGACGGGTGTTGGCAGTGCCGGGCGCGAACAGGTTGCCCGACGGGATCGTGTACGTCCCGTCGGCCTGCGGCTTGATTCGCAGCAGCTTGCCCCGCAGGTCGTTGGTGTTGCCCGCCGAGCGCTGGGCGTCGAACTGCGGGTTGCGGTTGGTCCGCTCGTCAAGCGGCGCGTAGCCCGACGACTCGAACGGGTTGGTGTCGTCGCCGGTGGTCAGGTACAGGTTGCCGGCGGCGTCGAAGTCCAGGTCACCGCCGACGTGGCAGCACTGCCCACGGTCGTTGGCGACCTGGAGCACGATCTTCTCGCTGCTCAGGTTGAGCGTGTCGTCGCTGTTGAGGGTGAACCGCGACAACCGCAGGTGCCCCTTCCACCGGTCCCAGTCCGACTGCGAACCGGTGGTGGGGGCGTCCCCGGACGGGGTGCTCAGCGTGGGCGAGTAGTACAGGTAGATCCACCGGTTGGTGGCGAAGTTGGGGTCGACGGCGACGCCCTGCAACCCCTCCTCGTCGTGGGTGTAGACCGACAGGGTGCCGGAGACCTTGGTGTTGCCGGCCACGTCGGTCACCCGCAGCACGCCGTTGCGGGCGGTGTGCAGCACCGAACGGTTGGGCAGCACGGCCAGGGACATGGCCTCACCCAGCTCCGCCGAGCCGGTGGCGAGTTTGATCTGTTGGTAATCGCTGGCGGGGATCACCACCGCCTGGGCGGCGGTGGAGGGTGCGGCCACGGCCAGGGCCACACTCGCGACGGTGGTGACCGCCGCGACGAGTGCCCGGGACCAGCGCCGGGGGTACGAGAGCATGATCGTCCTTTCTCGACGACCGGGGGACGGGCGCGCGGGGGCGCACCACGACCAGGTGAGGGTGGTGAGGAGCGAACCGCGGCGCGGTCAGTTGGTGACGAGGTCGAACTTCTCCCACTGACCGATGGCGGTCCGGTTGGCGATCAGCGGGGAGGCGCCTCCGTTGTCAGCGGCCACGTACCGGCTGTTCACCGTCGCCCGCAGGCTTACCGTGCCGTCGGAGTTGCGGATCAGCTGGAACGTCTCCCACGCGCCGGCGCTGGCCCGGTTGGCGATCAGCGCGGACGCCCCGGCGTTCTCCGCCGCGACGAACTGCCCGTTGCTCTTGGCCTTCAGCGCGACGTTGCCGTTGGCGAGGCTTACCAGTTCGAACCGCTCGCTGGTGCCGGCGGAGCTCTTGTTGGCGATCAGCGCGGTGGTGGCGTTCGGCGCGCTCACGTACTGGTTGTTGGCGCGGGCCCGCAGGGTGGAACCGGTGGCGGCCGGCGGCGGGGTGGTCGGCGGGGCCGTCGTGGGCGGGGGAGTGGTCGGCGGGGCGGTGGTCGGCGGGGCCGTCGTGGGCGGCGGGGTCGTCGGGTCCGTCCCCGGCGAGCAGTTGGCGCTCACCGAACCCGCGGCGACCTGCAGGCCACCGAGCAGCATCCGGGTGAAGTTCGGGTCGGTGTACGACGCCTCGGTGTGCCCGAGACCCGTGTACCAGGCCCGGCCGCCGCCGAACGCCTTGCACCAGGTGATCGGGTGGTCGCCGTTCATGTTGCCGCCGCTGTAGGACGACTCGTCGAGGCTGGCGAGGACCCGCGCGCTGGACCGGGGGTTGGTGCGGTAGTTGTACCACTCGTCGGAGCGGACCCAGGTGGCGCCGAGGTGCGCGGTCGACGGGTTGCTCCGGTCCTCGATCTTCACGGTCGCGGTCTGGATCGCCGGGTGCGAGTCGAACCACGCCCCGACCAGTTGGCCGTACCACGGCCAGCTGTACTCGGTGTCGGCCGCGGCGTGCACGCCGACGTACCCACCGCCGGCGGCGATGTACTGCTCGAAGGCCGTCTGCTGGCTGGAGTTGAGGACGTCGCCGGTGGTCGACATGAAGACCACCGCCTGGTACTGGGCCAGGTTGGAGGTGGTGAACTGGTTGGCGTCCTCGGTCGCTGTCACGCTGAAGCCGTTGGCCGAGCCCAGCTGCTGGATGGCGGCGATGCCGTTGGGGATGGCCGAGTGGCGGAAGCCGGCGGTCTTGCTGAACACCAGGACCTTGGTCAGCGGCGCGGCCGAGGACGGTGTGGGAAGGACTAGCAGGCTGGCCATCAACACGGCCAAGCCGATGACGAAGGCCAACAAACGGGGACGGGAACGCATGGACGTGCTCCTCTGCTGAGCGTCGACCTCAGGCTGTGCACGGGGCAGGCCGGGGCCGCAGTGGCGGTGGTGCGGAAGCCGGGCCGCCGATGCTCGGCTGAGGTGGTGCGGGGGTGGTGGGGTGATGGAGGATGGGGCGCTGCGCCAGTCGGTCACCCCGGCCGACACTGTGGACGGTCCGATTGTATCGACTGGTATCGCTGAGGCAGTAAACCTCCGATGTCTTGCCCTCGTCAAGCCCACCCGCTCCGGCCCGGGTGCCCGCCGGTGCGGCCGGCGCAGGCGGTGCGGCACGTCGCGTGGTCGGCGGCAGGTCCACCCACTAGGACGAGACGTTCGCGCCGGACAACGCGCGGCGCTGCTGGTTTACCCACCTACCCGGCCGCGCGTCGGGCGGCCGGCCGACCCGTGCGCGCGGTTGCCCCGGCCCGACCGGAGGATGAGATCGGCGATCGTCTCCGGGTCGGTGACGATGGCAAGGTGCGACGATTCGACAGCGATCGAAGCCGCGCCGTCGGTTCGGCCGGGGACCGTTCCAGCTCCCGCGGCCGTCGTGCGGTCCCGAGGGCGACCGTCTGGAGGGCGCCGGCGGGCAGCGGCGGCAACGCGGGCGGTCAGCGACCGAGCACGAGGTAGGCGAGACCGAGGATGCCCCGGTAGCCACCGACGTACTCGCGCAACCGGTCGTCGAGTTCCGCGCGGACCTCGGCCGCGCGGGGATCCTCCGGGTACGCCAGCAGCCACTCCTGCCGGCCCGCGAGCCAGGTGGACTCGAAGTCGTCCCACTCCCGTTGGTCGGCGGTGCTCACGTGCAGCACCCGCCAGCCACGCTCGCGGGCGGCCTCGACCAACTCCGGGAGCGCCGTGACTTCCGTGCCGAAGATCTGTTCGACCTGCGGGGTCGGTGGACGGTCCCAGTACGCGTCGCCGAACAGGAGCCTGCCCCCGGGCCGTACCACGGCGGCGAGCGCGTCGAGCGCGGCCCGGGTGCCGCCGAACGCGTGCGCCGAGCCGATGCAGAGGACCCGGTCGGCCGGCTCCTGCCAGGCCGCCACGTCCCCCATCACGAAGGCGACATGCCGGCTCAGCGACCGATCCGCGGCCAGCCGCCGCCCCCGGGTGAGCACGGCGTCGTCGGTGTCGACGCCGACGCCCCTCGTCGCGACCGGGCCGGCGACGCCTCCGGCGGTGACCGCCCGCAGCAGCAACTCGCCCCAACCGCAGCCCAGATCGAGTACGCGCGCCCCGGGGTGGACCTCGAGTCGCTGGAGCAGCAGCGCCGCGTGCTCCTCGGACAGCGGGGTGTTCCAGCGCATCCGCCGGTAGCGACTGGTGGCGAGGTGGTCGGTCGGCATCCGATGAGGGTGTCAAACGGTGATCGTCGGCGCGCGCCGGGTCCGGCGCCCCCGGGTACGGCAGAATCGGTGGGGTGGACGCGCGGCGGCCGGGGCCGTTTCGGCGGCCGACCCCGCAGGAGGTGGCGGCGGCGGCTGGCCGGGGCCTGGCCGACGTGATCGGGCCCGGCCTGCGGGTGCTGTTCTGCGGCTTCAACCCGGGTCTCTACTCCGCCGCCGTGGGGCTGCCCTTCGCTCGTCGGGGCAGTCGGTTCTGGCCGGCCCTGCACGGCGCCGGTTTCACCGACCGTGAGTTGCAGCCGTGGGAACACGACGAGTTGCTGCGGAAGGGGCTGGGCGTCACCAGCCTCAGCAACCGGGCCACCGCCCGCGCCGACGAGTTGACCTCGGCGGAGTTGGTGGCCGGGGTGACCGGGCTCGCGGTGAAGACCGAGCGGTACCAACCGCGCTGGGTGGCGATTCTCGGGGTGACCGCCTACCGGATCGCCTTCGTTCGGCCGAAGGCCGGGCTGGGCCCGCAGCCGGACCGGCTGGGCCCGTCGCGGGTGTGGGTGCTGCCCAACCCCAGTGGCCTGAACGCGCACTTTCCGCTGCCGGCGTTGACCGCCGAGTTCGCCAGGCTGCGCCGCGAGACCGGCCCCTAGGTCAGTCGGTCGCCAGCCCCTGGTAGTAGGCCTGCATGGCGGGGTGGTACTCGTCGAACTCGGGCCGGGACGAGCCGTCCCGGGAGGCGACGAGCAGGTCCAGGTAGTACTCCCAGCCGGCGCCGACCTCGGCGATGCCCGCCACGCTTGTGAGGTGCTGGACGAACCGCAGTTCGGTGGTGCCGTCGGTCTCGGTGAGCGCCAGGTCCAGCCGCCAGGTGCCGTAGCTGTCCATCATCGATACGGCGAGGCGTCGCTGGGGCTCGCACGCGTCGATGTGGACCTCACACCAGGGCTGCCCCTCCTCGTAGGCCATCTGGATCCGGATGGTCCGTCCGGGCGCGGCGTCGCCCTCCCACGGGCCGAACCACCGGGCCGTGCGTTCCGACTCGGTCAGGCTGGCCCAGACGTCCGCCGCCGGGGCGCGGAAGGTCCGGGTGAGGACAAGATCGTGGCCGGTGGCGGTGCGAAACAGGCGTCCGGCGGGTGTGCGCGTCATGCCGTGTGCTCCCTTCGGTGTTCCACCGGGCCGCGAGCGCGGCGCTCTCGGCGGGTGCGGTAGATCTCGGTTTCCAGCGCGTCGAGGCGCCGCTCCCACCTGTTGTCGCCGGCGAGCCCGGCCAGCCACTCGGCCAGCGGGGCGAGCGGGCCGGGGTCGAGGCGGTAGAACCTCTGGCGACCGACCAGCTCGTCGCGGAGCAGGCCGCTCTCGCGCAGCACCCGCAGGTGGCGGCTGACCGCGGGTCGACTGATCGCGAACCGTTTGGCGATGTCACCGGCGGAGAGGGGTTCGTCGCGCAGCATGGTCAGGATGTGCCGGCGCACCGGGTCCGCGATCGCGCTGGCCACCTCATCCACCCCGAAAGCGTAACCCATGGGTTACGGGTATGGGGAACCCGGCTGCGTCGATGGTGGGCACATGATCAGCTGGCCTGGCACGCTGTACGACATGGCCACCCTGTTTCGCTCCCGGATGACCGACTGGACCGTCGCCGTACCCGTGCTCGCCGTGCTCGTGCTGATCGTCACCTGGGGGCGGAGTCTGCCCGGGCCCGTCATCGTGGTGGTCGCGGTGCTGCTCGGCGGCGCGGTGCTCGCGGCCGTGCACCACGCGGAGGTGGTCGCCCACCGGGTGGGAGAGCCCTACGGCTCACTGGTGCTCGCCGTCGCGGTCACCGTGATCGAGGTCGCCCTCATCGTCACGCTGATGATCAGCGGCCCGGAGAAGACCCAGTCGCTCGCCCGCGACACAGTGTTCGCCGCTGTCATGATCACCTGTAACGGCATCCTCGGCCTGTCGTTGCTGCTCGGGGCGCTGCGCCGACGCGTCGCCGTGTTCAATCCGGAGGGCACCGGCGGTGCGCTGGCCACCGTGGTCACCCTGGCCACGCTGAGTCTGGTCATCCCGACCTTCACCACGGCCCGGCCCGGCCCGGAGTTCAGCCCGGCCCAACTCACCTTCGCCGCCGTCGCGTCGCTGGCCCTGTACGGGCTGTTCGTGCTCGTGCAGACCGGCCGGCACCGCGACTACTTCCTGCCGGTCGACAGTCAGGGCCAGGTGATCGACGCCGAGGAGCACGCCAAGCCACCGACGACCCGCGCGGCGCTGATCAGCCTGGGGCTGCTGCTGGTGGCGTTGATCGCGGTGGTGGGCGACGCGAAGACCGTCTCACCGACAATCGAGGCCGGCGTCGCCGCCGCGAACCTGCCGCACGCGTTCGTCGGTGTGATCATCGCCCTGCTGGTGCTGCTGCCGGAGACCCTCGCTGCCGCCCGCGCCGCGCGCCGCGACCGCGTACAGATAAGTCTGAACCTCGCGCTCGGTTCCGCGATGGCAAGCATCGGCCTGACCATCCCGGTCATCGCCATCGCCTCGATCTGGCTGGACGGCCCCCTGCTGCTCGGCCTCGGCGGCACCCAGCTCGCCCTGCTCGCGCTGACCGCGGTGACCGCGGTGCTCACCGTCGTGCCGGGCCGGGCCAACGTCCTCCAGGGCGGCGTCCACCTGGTGTTGCTCGCCGCCTTCGTCTTCCTGGCCGCGAGCCCCTGACCCCGCCGTCACCGCGATCCGTCACCCGCCGCCAGGCGGTCCGCGCGGGCGTTCAGGTAGCGCTGCTGCGCCAGGTTCGTCGAGCGCGCCGCCGCCATCCGGTACGCCTCCCGTGCCGCATCCCGCTCACCGACCATCTCCCACAGGTGGGCGCGGGCGGCCGGGAGTCGGGGATCGTCGGCGAGGCGGACGTCGCCCGCCAGGCCGGCGAGCAGCGCCAGGCCGGCCGACGCGCCCCTGCTCATCGCCACCGCCACGGCATGGTTCAGCGCCACCACCGGGTTGTCGCAGATGCCCAGCAGCACCTCGTACAGGGCGGTGATCTGCGCCCAGTCGGTGTCCTGCGCGCGGGGCGCCTCGTCGTGCACGGCGGCGATCGCGGCCTGTACCTGGTACGCCCCGACCACCCCGCCCGGTAGCGCCGCGGTGATCAGCGCGACCCCCTCGGCGATCTGCTCGGCCCGCCATCGGCCGCGGTCCTGCTCGGCCATCGGCACCAACTCGCCGTGCGGGCCGATCCGGGCCGGAGCGCGGGCGTCGGTGAGCAGCATCAACGCGAGCAGGCCGGTGACCTCCGCGTCCTCCGGTAGCAGCCGGTGCATGAGGCGGGCCAGCCGGATCGCCTCGGCGCTCAGGTCGGCGCGCAGCAAGCCGGGGCCGGCCGTGCGCGCGTACCCCTCGGTGAAGATCAGGTAAAGCACGTGCAGCACGGCGGCGAGCTGGTCGACGCGCTCCGCGCCGGTGGGCGGCGCGAACCGCAACCCGGTGTCGCGGATCCGCTGCTTTCCCCGGCTGATCCGCCGGGTCATCGTCGCCTCCGGCACCAGGAACGCGCGGGCCACCTCGGCGGTGCTCAGCCCACCCACCGCGCGCAGCGTGAGCGCGATCTGCGATGCCGGTGAGAGGGCCGGATGGCAGCAGAGGAACAGCAGGATGAGCGTGTCGTCGGCGTCCGCCGGCGGTTGATCGGCCGCCGGGGCGCGCCACTGCTCCGGCAGCGCCCACCGGGCCACCCTGTCCTCCCGCCGCATCCGGGCCTGCTCGTGGCGCAGCAGGTCGGTCAGCCGGCGGGACGCCACGGTGATCAACCAGCGACGGGGACTCTCCGGTACGCCGTCGCGCGGCCACCGGTCCGTTGCGGCGATCAGTGCCTCCTGCACGGCGTCCTCGGCGGTGTCGAAGTGCCCGTAGCGGCGCACCAGCGCGCCGAGGACCTGCGGCGCCAGTTCGCGCAGCAGGTCCTCGACGGGCAGCTCAGACACCTGTCAGCCGGCCAGGTCCTCGACGCCGTCCAGCACCGGCCGCACGTCCACGTAACCGCCGGGCGCGTCCGGGTCGACCAGGCCGGCGGCGATCTCGGTGGCCCGGTCGAAGCTGGCGCACTCCACGATCGTGTAACCCGCGAGGACCTCCTGCGTCTCCGGGTACGGGCCGTCGGTGACCACGGGTGCGCCCGCACGCACCTGCACCCGGCGGGCGTGTGCCGGCGCACTCAGGCCGCGCGCGTCGACCAACTCCCCGGACTCGGCCAGCGCCTGGTGCACGGTCTCCATGTGCGTGTGCATCGCCGCGACCTGCTCGGCCGACATGGCCGGCCGGTCGGTCGCCCGACCGGACAGCACGTCGTAGTCCTGTTGCGAGCCGAACAGCAGAATCATGTACTTCACGGGTGTTCCCTCCTGTCGCCGGCACCGCCTCCGGTGCCGCCCACCAGAAACGTCGAAGCCCAACCCCCCACCCGGACACCCACCCACCCCAGTCTCCGCCCCGGTGATCAAGAGGCTCGCGTCATGCCGACCGGCGTGTCGTGACGCCGACCTCTTGATCACGGGGGAGGGAGGCGGTTCCGGGGTGAACCATGTGGCGCTGGTGTGCGTGGAAGTGGTGCGTGGCGGTCGTATCGTCGGGGTACTGCGTCAGGGCAGGACCGACGCCAGGGGAGGCACAGTGGGGGCACTGTCGGGACACAACGTCCGAGGCCCGTTGGCGGGTCTGGTGATCGCCGCCCTGGTGTCGCTCGCCTGCGCCGGCGGCGGGCTGGCCGAGCCGGCGGGTGAGAGTCCCACCCGGGACCGGTCGCCGGCAGCTCCGGCGCCGAGCACCACCCGGGCCGACAGCACCACAAGCGTCGCCGAGTTCAAGCAGGACGTCGCCGACGCACAGGACGTCGCCGAGCGGTACTGGGCGGCCCAGTTCAAGGAGTCCGGGCAGCGGTTCCAACCGATCCGGCGGATCACCCCCTACCAACGGGCGGGTGAGGTGTCGTGCGGGGGCCAGCCGCTGCCCCGCAACAACGCCGTCTACTGCTCGCAGGGCGACTTCATCGCGTACGACGTCGCCTGGTCGGTAGCGGCGTTCCGCCAGGTCGGTGACGCGTTCGTGTTCTACCTGCTCGGCCACGAGTACGCCCACGGCATCCAGGTGCGGCTCGGCATCAACTACAGCTTCACCATCCAGCAGGAGTTGCAGGCGGACTGCATGGCCGGTGCGTACCTCGGCGACTCGGTGCGCGCCGAGGCCCTGACCCTGGCCGAAGGTGACCTCGACGAGTTCCGCGAAGGGTTGGCGGCCGTCGGCGACGACCCGGATCAGCCGTGGTTCGCGGAGGGGTCGCACGGCACCGCCGAGCAGCGCACCGACTCGTTCTTCCGGGGCTACGAGCGCTCACTTGCGGCCTGCGACCTGGGCTGAGCGGGTTGCCCGGATCACGCCGGTGCCCGTCGCGGCCACCGGCGGTGACCTGGCCTGGCAGGATCGCCGGTGTCGGACACGACCCTGGAGGATCCGCTGAGCAGCCACCACCCCGCCGCCGTGCTCTTCGACATGGACGGCACGCTCGTCGACAGCGAGAAGCTGTGGGACGTCGCGCTGCAGGAACTCGCCCGTGAGTACGGCGGGGAGCTGTCCGAGGACGCCCGTCGGTCGATCGTCGGCACCGCCATGGCCGAGTCGATGCGCATCCTGCACGACGACCTGGGGCAGCCCGAACGGGATCCGGAGATCAGCGCGGCGTTGATCAACGCCCGGATCCTGGAGCTGTTCCGCACCGGTCTGCCCTGGCGGCCCGGCGCGTTCGAGCTGCTACGCGCGGTCCGCGCGGCGGGAATCCCCAGCGCGCTTGTCACCTCCAGCCCCCGGGCGCTTGTCGAGATCGCCCTGGACACCCTGGGCCGGGACAACTTCGACACAGTGGTCGCCGGCGACGAGGTCGTCGCGGCCAAACCGCACCCCGAGCCCTACCTGACCGCCGCCCGGCTGCTGGGCGTGCCGATCGAGCGTTGCGTGGCGATCGAGGACTCGCCGACCGGGGTGGCCAGCGCGCTCGCCTCCGGCGCGGCGGTGCTTGCCGTACCGGCGGAGGTGGCGCTCGCGCGCACTGTCGGCGTACACCAGGTGCGGAGCCTGGCCGACGTGGACCTGGGTCTGCTCGCGGCGCTGCTTGCCGACCGGACCGCGGCGACGGGCTGAGCGGCCGGCACGGTCCGCGGATGGCACCCGGAACGGCCGACGCCCCCGCTCGCACGTGCCGAGCGGGGGCGTCGCCGCAACCGATCAGTCGTGGGCGATGGCGCCCAGCACGTTGATCCGGGCCGCCCGGATGGCCGGCAGCACCGCGGCCACCACGCCGATGAGCGCGGCGAGAACGAGGAAGGCGACCATCTGCCCCCAGGGCAGGTTCAGGTCGGTGATGCCCTCGTCCTTGAGCGCCTCGACCACCGCGGCGCCGAGGCCGGTGCCGACCGCCACGCCCAGCAGCGCGCCGAACACGGAGATCACCACCGCCTCCACGGTGATCATGCCCATCGTCTGGCCGCGGCGCAGGCCGATCGCCCGCAGCAGACCCAGCTCGCGGGTCCGTTCCAACACCGACAGGGCCAAGGTGTTGACGATGCCGAGCCCGGCGATGATGAGGGCCAGCCCCAACAGGATCTTGATCATTGTGAGCAGCCCGTCGAGCTGACCGGTCTGCTGCTTGACGAACGCGTCCCGGTCGGCCACCGACACCTCGGGGCTGTCCGCCAGCAGCGTCTCCACCTGGGGCTGCACGTCGGCGACCCGGGCACCGGGGGCGAGTTGGATGAAGCCCTGGATGGGCTGCGGGATGGTGAAGTCCTTCGCGGCCTGCACCGGCAGCGTCACCGGGTTGGTCAACTGGGACGACTCGTAGATGCCGCTGACGGTGTACGTCCGCGCCTCGCCCCGGGGCAGTTGCACCTTGACCGTCGAGCCCACCGACCAGCCCCGCGAGGTGGCCGTGTCCGAGCTGGCCAGCATCTGGGTCGGACCGAGCCGGTCGATGTCGCCGGCGGTGGCCTTCGCTCCGAAGATCTGCCGCAGCGACGCGATGTCACTGCTCGCCGCGACCCAGGTGCTCTGGCCGTCGACCTTCGCCATGTCGCCGTACTCGCCGTCGACCAACTGCACGCCGGGCAGGGCCTTCGCCTGGTCCAGCACACCCGGGTCGAAGCTCGGCGGACGCGGACCGCCCTGCTGACCGGAGATCACCAGCTCGGCCTTGATGGTGTCCTCGGCGAGCGCGCTGATGCTGCTCTTGGCCGAGTCGAGGATCACCGTGATGCCGGTGATCAGCGCGACGCCGACCATCAGCGCCGCGGCGGTGATCGCGGTGCGGCGCGGGTTGCGCCCGGAGTTGAGCCGGCCCAGCTTGCCCGGCACCGACCAGGAGAAGATCGCGCCGAGCAGGGTCACCACCGGCCGGCTGATCAGCGGAGTCAGCAGCGCCACGCCGATGAAGGAGAACAGCACCCCACCGAGGATTGTGGAAAGCGTCTGCCCGCCGGCGTTGCCGCTGAGCCCGAGGAAGAGCAGCACCGCGCCGATGGCGGTGACCACCGACCCGGCCACGGTGACCTTGGTCAGCGGCCGGTCCGGCGTGGCCACGTCCTGCATGGCCGCGATCGGCGGGATCCGCGACGCCCGCAGCGCCGGCAGCAGCGCCGCGACCACAGTGATGAGCAGCCCGATGGCGAACGCCCCGATCACCGCCGCCGCCGGCACACCGATCCCGGCCAGCGTCAGGCCACCGGCGAGCTTGCCGAACAGGAAGGCCAGCAGCGCCCCCACACCGATGCCGGCGGCGAGACCGAGGACCGAGGCGATCAGGCCGACAGTGATGGCCTCCAGCACCACCGAACCGATGATCTGCCGCCCGCTGGCCCCGATGGCGCGCATCAACGCCAACTCGCGGGTGCGCTGGGCCACGATGATCGAGAAGGTGTTGAGGATCAGGAACGTGGCGACAAGCAGCGCCACCGCGGCGAAGCCGAGCAGGATCTTGTTGAAGAAGGACAGGCCCTCCTTCAGGCCGGCCGAGGCGTCCGCGGCCACCTGCTCACCGGTCTTCACGTCGAAGGCCGGGCCCAGGGCGCGGGCCACGTCGTCGCGCAGCCGCTCGTCGGAGACGCCGCCGGCGGCGTTCACTGTGATGCTGCTGAACGTGTCCGGTTCGCCGAGCATCAGCCGCTGCGCCACCGGCGTGGTGAAGAAGACCTCGTTGACCCCGCCGATCGAATCCCGGTTACCGCTGTAACCCATGATCCCGACCAGTGTGAAGTCCCGCTTCTTCGACTCGAACGCGGTGAGCACCCCGACCTTCTGGCCGACCTGCACCTTCGCGGCCGTGGCCAACGACTTGTTGACCACGATCTCGTCCTCGGCCTGCGGCCCGCGCCCCTCCCGCAACTGCATCAGCTCGGTCTCGCCGATCCAGTTCTCGCCAAGCTGCGGCGGGCCGAACGAGGTGATCACCTTGCCGTTGCTGCCGATCACGCGAGCGCCGTCGGCGTTGACGATGCCGGTCGCCGAGGCCACCCCCGACACCTGCTTGACCTGCTCCACCACGGCGGCGGGCAGCGGGGCCGAGGTCTGATCGCCCTCCATTTCGCTGAGTTCCACGTTCGGTTTCGCCGCGACGTTCACGTCGATCTCGGCGAACCCGTCGGCGAAGACCGAGTCGAACGAACGGCCAAGCGTGTCGGTCAACACGAAGGCACCGGAGACGAACATCACCCCGAGCACCACCGCCAGACCGGACAGGATCAGCCGGACCTTTCGGGCCAGCAGACTCTTCAGTGTCGCCCGGAACATCAGTTGCCCACCTCGGCCGGAGTGTCCAGCTTCTTCATCGTGTCCAGCACCGTCTCGGCGGTCGGCTCGATCAACTCCGAGACGATCTGCCCGTCGGCGAGGAAGACCACCCGATCGGCGTACGCGGCGGCGGTCGGGTCGTGGGTGACCATCACGATCGTCTGGCCGTGCTCGCGGACCGAGCTCCGCAGGAAGTTGAGCACCTCCGCGCCGGAGCGCGAGTCCAGGTTGCCGGTCGGCTCGTCCGCGAAGATCACCTCTGGGCGGGAGACCAGGGCCCGCGCACACGCCACCCGCTGCTGCTGC
This sequence comes from Micromonospora sp. NPDC049044, assembly GCF_040649215.1. NCBI lineage: Bacteria > Bacillati > Actinomycetota > Actinomycetes > Micromonosporales > Micromonosporaceae > Micromonospora > Micromonospora sp. NPDC049044. The sequence goes on from NZ_JBEZFA010000011.1 coordinate 168,404, forward strand.
CCGCCGGAGAGCTGCGCCGGCCGGTGGTCCAGCCGGTCGCGCAGACCAACAGTGGAGATCACCGTGTCGTACCAGGCCGGGTCCGGCTTGCGCCCGGCGATCGACAACGGCAGCAGGATGTTCTCCTTGGCGGTAAGCGTGGGCAGCAGGTTGAACTGCTGGAAGATGAAGCCCACCTTGTCGCGGCGCAGCTTCGTCAACCCCGCGTCGCCCAGCCCGGTGACCGTCGTCTCACCGATCGACACCGTCCCCCGGGTCACCGAGTCCAGCCCGGCCAGGCAGTGCATAAGCGTCGACTTGCCCGAACCGGACGGCCCCATGATCGCGGTGAACCGGCCACGTTCGAACTCCGCGCTGACCCCCCGCAGCGCGATGACCTGAGCCTCGCCGCTGCCGTACACCTTCCACACGTCGTTCGCCCGGGCCGCGGCCTGCGCCTGCTGGCCTACCGTCGCGGTCACGTCATCTACCTCTTCCGTCTGTCCGTATGCTCGCGCCGCCCCCCGATGGTCCGGCGCGACTGTTCCATCATCGGCGCTGCTCACGCCCGTTCCGTCCGCCCACGGGGGGACCCGGGACGGATTTCCCGCTGCGGGTGGCCCCCGATGTCGGATCAGGGTTGCCCCTGATCCGACGGCCGGTCGATCCGTTTCCCACGACCGGCGACGGCGCCGAACCCGATCCGCCCCGCACATCACAGGAGGGTCAACCGCGCCGAGCCGTCTCCGGTCACGGTAGGTGAGCACGGCAACCAGGCCGTCCCTCCGCGGAGGGATCCTCGACTACGCCGGGTGGGGTAGCCGCCGGACGGTCGCTACGCCCTGGGGCGGACCAGGCCCGACTCGTACGCCAGCACCACGGCCTGCACCCGGTCGCGCAGGCGCAGCTTCGTCAGCAGGCGCCCGACGTGGGTCTTCACAGTGGTTTCGCTCACCGACAGCGCCGCCGCGATCTCGGCGTTGGACAACCCCCGAGCCACCTGCACCAGCACCTCGCGTTCCCGGTCGGTGAGCGCGTCGAGCACCGGCGCGGGCGTCGCCGCCGGATCGGGCAGCAGGTCCGCGAAGCGCTCCAACAGCCGCCGCAGGATCCGCGGCGAGACCACCGCGTCCCCGCCGGCCACCGTGCGGATCGCCGCGATCAGCTCCTCGGCGGGCACGTCCTTGGCCAGGAACCCGCTGGCGCCCGCGCGCAGCGCCCCCACCACGTACTCGTCCAGGTCGAAGGTGGTGAGCACCAGCACCCGCACCGGCAGCCGGGACTCGACGATGGCCCGGGTCGCGGCCACCCCGTCCATCCGGGGCATCCGGATGTCCATCAGCACGACGTCGGGCAACAGCCGCCGGGACAGCTCCACCGCCTCCACACCGTCGCCGGCCTCGGCCACCACGTCCAGGTCGCCCTCGGCCCCCAGCACCATCCGGAAGCCGGTGCGCAGCAGCGGCTGGTCGTCGGCGAGCAGGATCCGCACCGGCCGCGCCGGGGCCACCCGATCCGTCATCTCGTCTCCCGTCGCGCCGACGTCGTGCCCGCACCGCTCATCCTCGCGTACGGCGGCCGATGCGTAGCGGACACGCCAGTGGCCGACCCGGTGCCGGTACCGATCGACGCGGCACCGCTCCGTCGGCGCTGCCGGTCAGCCGGGCGCCGAGACGGCTGGACGCGGTAGGGAACCGGCCCACCCCCGCGGCGGGCCCGAACGGCCCGCCGCAGGTGGTCACTCGTCGGCGCCGGGCACCACCGGCGCGGACCGGGCGTCGCGCAGCGGATCGGCGTTCGCCGCCGAGACCGGGAACGGCGGCGGGGTGCCGCCGAAGCTCGGGCACAGCGCCTGGTGACTGCACCAGTCACAGAGCCGGCTCGGTCGGGGTCGGAAATCCTGCCGGGCGGTGGCCTGCTCGATCGCCCGCCACAGCGCCACCACAGTGCGCTCGAAGCGGACCAGCTCGTCAGCGTCCGGCGTGTAGTCCAACACCTCGGCGTCGCGCAGGTAGAGCAACCGCAGCACCCGGGGCACCACCCCCCGGGTGCGCCACAACACCAGGGCGTAGAACTTGAGCTGGAACAGCGCCCGCGCCTCGAACGCCTCCCGCGGCGCGCCACCGGTCTTGTAGTCGACCACCCGCAGCGCGCCGTCCGGAGCGACGTCGAGCCGGTCGAGATAACCCCGGATCAGCAGCTCCTCGTCGACCACCGCCGAGATCAGGCTCTCCCGCTCGGCCGGCTCCAGCCGGGTCGGATCCTCCACCGCGAAGTAGCCCTCCAACAGCCCGGCCGCCGACCGCAGGAACTCCACCGGACCGGCCGGCTCGGCGCCGTCGAAGATCCCGGCCAGCTCCGGCTGCTCGGTCACCAGCCGATCCCACTGGGGCGCCACCAGGTCGCCGGCCGCCGCCGGCGTGCGGCCCGGCGCGGGCAGGTCGAACAGGCGCTCCAGCACCGCGTGCACGAGCGTGCCGCGGGCCTGCTCGATAGTGGTGCGCTCGGGCAGCCGGTCGATGCTGCGGAACCGGTAGAGCAGCGGGCAGGTCTTGAAATCCGCCGCCCGCGACGGCGACAACGAGGCCCGCACCGTCGGCGGCGCCTGCGCCGGGGAGGTGGGCTGGGTGGTGGTGACCGGTTCCGCCGTCATGTCGGGAAAGGTTAGGGCACCGGTGTGACACCGACCGCCGCCCGCCCCGCACGACGACGGTCCGTAGCATCGTGGCGATGGAGCAGACCCCCCGGCCACCGCGCCGACCCGACCGGCGTCCCGGCCTGAACGTCGGCCGGGTGTTCGGAGTGCCGCTGCACCTCAACGGCTCGATGGTCCTGCTCGCGGTGCTCATCGCCGTCCTGTACGCCGAATTCGCCCGCCGCCAGCTCGATCTGCCGCAGATCAGCGGCTACCTGATCGGCTTCGGGTTCGTGGTGTCGTTGCTCGGCTCGGTGCTGCTGCACGAGCTGGGCCACGCCCTCACCGCCCGCCGGTACGGCATCGGTGTGCGGGGAATCACCCTGGAGCTGCTCGGCGGCTACACCGAGATGGACCGGGACGCCCCGTCGCCCCGGGTCGACCTGCTTGTCTCGCTGGCCGGCCCGGCGGTCTCCGCGGTGCTCGGAGTCGTCGCGGTCGCCGCCACCCTCGCCCTGCCCGAGCGGACGGTGGCGCACCAACTAGCCTTCCAACTCGCGGTGAGCAACGTCATCGTCGCGCTGTTCAACAGTCTGCCCGGGCTGCCACTCGACGGCGGCCGGGCACTGCGCGCCGCGGTGTGGGGGCTGACCCAGGACCGGCACCTCGGCACCGAGGTCGCCGGCTGGGCCGGCCGGGTCGTCGCCGTCGGCACCGCCGCCCTGGTCGGGCTGCTGACCGTGACCGACTATCTGGCGCCGCTGGCGCTGCCGCTGATGCTGCTTGTCGCCGTCACCCTCTGGCGGGGCGCCGGGCAGGCGATCCGGGCCGCCCGGGTCAGCCGCCGGTTCCCGCTCATCGACCTCTCCCGGCTGGCCCGCCCGGTCTGGCCGGTGACCACCGGCACGCCCCTGGCCGAGGCCCAGCGCCGCCGCGCCGACGGTGGGCAGCCGGCCGCGGCCCTGCTGGTCACCGACTCCACCGGCCGTCCGGTCGCGCTCGTCGACCCGGTCGCCGCCGACGCGGTTCCGGTCGACCGCCGACCATGGCTGGCGGTGGACGCCGTAGCCCGCGCCCTGGGCACCCTTCCCGCGTTGGCGATCGGCTGGGACGGCGAGCGGGTGATGGAGGCCGTACAGACCCACCCGGGCGCGCAGTACGTGGTGACGTCAGGCGAAGATGTCGTCGGCATTCTGCACATCGCGGACCTCGCACAGCTCCTCGAACCCAACCGGAAGATGACACAGTGACCGCAACTCCCTCCACCGTCGGAGCCGACCCCACCACCCCGGCGCTGACACCCGTGCACCGTGGGCCGTTCCGGCCCGGCGACCGGGTGCAGCTGACCGACCCCAAGGGGCGGATGCACACCGTGACGCTGGAGCCCGGCAAGGAGTTCCACACCCACCGCGGCATCCTGGCGCACGACGCGCTGATCGGGCTCCCCGACGGCAGCGTGGTGACCACCGCCGGTGGCGGCACCGCGTTCCTCGCGCTGCGGCCCCTCCTGTCGGACTATGTGCTGTCCATGCCCCGCGGCGCTCAGGTGATCTACCCGAAGGACTCGGCGCAGATCGTCGCGATGGGTGACATCTTCCCCGGCGCGAAGGTCCTGGAGGCCGGCGCCGGCTCCGGCGCGTTGAGCTGCTCCCTGTTGCGGGCCGTCGGCACCGAGGGCGAACTGCACTCGTTCGAGCTGCGCGACGACTTCGCCCAGATCGCCAAGCGCAACGTCGAGGCGTTCTTCAACGGGCCGCACCCGTCGTGGCACCTGCACGTCGGTGATGTCGCCCAGTGCCAGGAGACCGGCTTCGACCGGATCATCCTGGACATGCTGACCCCCTGGGAAACTCTCGACATGGTCGAGCGGGCGTTGGTCCCCGGCGGGGTGTTCATCGGCTACGTCGCCACCACGCCGCAGCTGTCCGAGCTGGTGGAGGCGCTGCGCGAGCGCGGCGGCTGGACCGAGCCGCGCGCCTGGGAGTCCCTGGTGCGCGACTGGCACGCCGAGGGCCTCGCCGTCCGACCGGACCACCGGATGATCGCGCACACCGCGTTCCTGGTGTCCGCGCGCAAGCTGGCCCCCGGGGTCACCGCGCCGCCGCGCCGCCGCAAGCCCAGCAAGGGCACCGAGGCGTACGCGCAGCGCCGCCAGGACCTGCGCGCGGCGGAGGCGGCCCGACAGGCCGCCGCCCTGGCGACGGATGAGCAGCCCAACGGTACGGGGGAGATGGACAGGCCGTGACCATCGAGCTGGCCGGCGGCACCGCCGAGCAGGGGGAGGCGCTGGTATGAGCCGACCGGGCTACGGCGGCGGTGACCTCCCCGCGGTCTTTCCCGACTGGTCGCCCTACCAGGATCTGGAATCGGCGGCCCGGGCCTACCTGCGCGACCCGGACGTCGCCCTGGAGGCGCTCGGCGGCGTGCTGCGCGGCGCGTCGGTGCTCGGCTTCACGCTGGAACGCTTCGTCAACGAGGTGAACGGCGTGTGGCAGGAGGTCGTCGTCTGCGACGGCAGCCGGTTGATCCTCTGGCACGGCGAGGACGTGCCTCCGGAGGAGGGCCCACCGGGATCGATGACCTCGTCGTTGCGGGTGGTGCCGGTCTCCACCGTCACCGAGGTCGGCTGCCGGCGGCGGCTCAACCGCGCCGACAGCGGCGAGATCCGGGTCGACAGCATCGATGTCTACCTGCTGCTGACCTCACTCGACGAGGCGCCGCCGAGCGAGGAGATGGTGGGTACGCCACGGCACGACGCGCTGCGCTTCGGCAAGACCCTCGACGACGGCGGGGCCGGGCAGATCGCCCGGCTGGAGGAGTTCGCGCGGCTGGTCGCCTCGGTGGTCGGCCGGCCGATGCTCTGAGGCGTACCCCTGTCGTGCTTTGGGGCGTGCCCCGGTGTCGGGGCCGGCCGGGCCACGTGGCCCGGCCGGCGACCGGCTCAGTCTTCCTCGGCGTCCGGACCGGCGACCTCGACACCGTCGCCGCGCACCACGTGGATGCAGTCGCCCGGGCACTCCTTCGCGGAGTCGATCACCTCGAGCCGCAGGTGCGCGGGCACGTCGACGCGGCTGCCCGGCGTCGCCAGCAGCTCACCGTCGGCACCCTTGACGTACGCCAGGCCGTCGATGTCGAACTCGAAGACCTCCGGCGCGTACTGCACGCAGAGCCCATCGCCCGTGCACAGATCCTGGTCCACCCAGACCTGCAGCTGATCGGTCGCGACCTCGGTCACCGGCGCACCCCCCATGTTCTCCCGTCCTACACTCCGACGGTACCCGAACGCCGGTAACCGCCCGTCAGGCCACCCTTGGCGATCAAGGTTCGGTGACGAGGGTGTTGCGTGGGACCGAATCGGCCTCATAGCGGCTAGTGTTAGGGCAGAACGTTCAAGCCCCCCGGGGAGGTGGGACGTGGCAGCACGCAGCGACGACGCGGACTCGCGCGCCGCACGGTGGGAGAAGGAAGCCCACGATCTCTCCACGCAGGTCGCGTTCCTTCAGGAGGAACTCGCTCTGGTGCGGCGCAAGTTGACCGAAAGCCCCCGACACGTCCGGCAGCTCGAAGAGCGGCTGGCGGCCACCCAGGCACAGTTGGCGCGGCTGACCGAGAACAACGACCGGCTGGTGAGCACCCTCAAGGAGGCTCGCACGCAGATCGTGACGCTCAAGGAGGAGATCGACCGGCTGGCGCAACCGCCGAGCGGGTACGGCGTCTTCCTGGCCAAGCACGAGGACGGCTCGGTGGACGTCTTCACCGGCGGTCGCAAGCTACGGGTCGCGGTCTCACCCGCACTTGACGTGGGTGACCTGCGCCGTGGCCAGGAGGTCCTGCTCAACGACGCGCTCAACATCGTCGACGCGTTCGGCTATGAGCGGGTCGGCGAGGTCGTGATGCTCAAGGAGATCCTGGAAGGGCCCGGCGGCGGGCCGGGTGACCGGGCGCTCGTGGTCTCGCACTCCGACGAGGAGCGCATCGTGCACCTCGCGGAGACCCTCATCGGCTCCGCGATCCGGGCCGGCGACTCACTCATGATCGAGCCCCGCTCGGCGTACGCGTACGAGCGGATCCCGAAGAGCGAGGTCGAGGAGCTGGTCCTGGAGGAGGTGCCCGACGTCGACTACGGCGACATCGGTGGCCTCCAGTCGCAGATCGAGCAGATCCGCGACGCGGTGGAGTTGCCCTTCCTGCACGCGGACCTGTTCCGTGAGCACCAGCTCCGGCCGCCCAAGGGCATCCTGCTCTACGGGCCGCCCGGCTGCGGTAAGACGCTCATCGCCAAGGCCGTGGCCAACTCGCTGGCCAAGAAGATCGCCGAACGGCAGGGCAAGGAGAAGCACACCAGCTTCTTCCTCAACATCAAGGGCCCTGAGCTGCTCAACAAGTACGTCGGCGAGACCGAGCGGCACATCCGGTTGATCTTCCAGCGGGCCCGGGAGAAGGCCGGTGAGGGCACCCCGGTGATCGTGTTCTTCGACGAGATGGACTCGATCTTCCGGACCCGTGGCTCCGGTGTCTCCTCCGATGTGGAGAACACCATCGTCCCGCAGTTGCTCAGCGAGATCGACGGCGTGGAGGGGCTGGAGAACGTCATCGTCATCGGCGCCTCCAACCGGGAAGACATGATCGACCCGGCGATTCTGCGCCCCGGTCGGCTCGACGTGAAAATCAAGATCGAGCGACCGGACGCCGAAGCGGCGAAGGACATCTTCTCCAAGTACATCCTCTCCGGGCTGCCCCTGCACCCGGACGACCTGGCCGAGCACGGGGCCGACCCCCAGGCCACCGTCGCGGCGATGATCGACGCCGTGGTGCTGAGGATGTACTCCGAAACCGAGGAGAACCGCTTCCTCGAAGTCACCTACGCCAACGGTGACAAGGAAGTCCTCTACTTCAAGGACTTCAACTCCGGCGCGATGATCCAGAACATCGTCGACCGGAGCAAGAAGATGGCCATCAAGGAGTTCCTCACCTCGGGCCGTAAGGGGCTGCGCCTGCAGCACCTGCTCGACGCCTGCGTCGACGAGTTCCGCGAGAACGAGGATCTTCCCAACACCACAAACCCCGACGACTGGGCCCGCATCTCCGGCAAGAAGGGCGAGCGGATCGTCTACATCCGCACGCTCGTCTCCGGTGGCAAGGGCACCGAGGCCGGCCGGTCCATCGAGACCGCGAGCAACACCGGCCAGTACCTCTGACCGCCAGCGGCGGCACCGGGCGCGGGCGGGGGCCCCCCCCCGGGAAGGGGCCCCGCGGTGGCCCCCCCCAGGGGGGGGTGAACCACAACGAGCCCCGCCCCCCCGGCGGCGCCACACCCCGGAAC
>NZ_JBEZFA010000011.1:176350-188291 GCF_040649215.1 Micromonospora sp. NPDC049044
CACAAACCCCGCCTTTCCGCCGCCCGGCGGGGGGGCGCCGGCTGCTGGGGGGGCGCCCCCCGCCGCGTGCGTCCCACCGCTACTGTTTCCACGATCCCGTCGGCGCCCCGGGGCTCCGGCGTCGTCGTCACCCGTACGGCGACTCCCCACAATTGACCAAGGCGCTCAGCAGGCCATCGACGCAACCCACAGGATGGACCGGCGCGGTCAGCCGGCTGGGCGCGGTGCCCCGGGGGCCGGCCACGGCACGTCAGCCGCGCCGCGCCGACCGGCAGGGCCGCGCAGTAGGCCACCGCGCAGACTAGTCTCGATGGTGTGAGCGGCGGGTACGCCGGCTGCAGGGGCGAGCGAAGCGAGTGGTCGCATGACGGTACGTCGGATCATGGGCACCGAAGTCGAGTACGGCATCTCCGTGCCCGGGCAGGCCGGAGCCAACCCGATGGTCACCTCATCACAGGTGGTCAACGCCTACGGGGCACGCCCCGAGCTCAACCGGGGTGGTCGGGCCCGCTGGGATTACGAAGAAGAGTCGCCGCTGCGCGACGCCCGCGGTTTCACCTACTCCGGGGCCGCCTACGACCCGGCCGAGGCGTTGGCTGACGAGGACCTCGGCCTCGCCAACGTGATACTCACAAACGGCGCACGGCTCTACGTCGACCACGCCCACCCCGAATACTCCACCCCGGAGGTCACCACCCCCAGAGACGTGGTGCGCTGGGACAAGGCCGGTGAACGGGTGATGGCCGAGGCGTCGCGCCGGGCCGCCACCATCCCGGGCAGCCAGCCGATCCACCTCTACAAGAACAACACCGACAACAAGGGTGCCAGCTACGGCGCGCACGAAAACTACCTGATGCGCCGGCAGACCCCGTTCGCCGACATCGTGGCGTACCTGACGCCGTTCTTCGTCACCCGTCAGATCGTCTGCGGCGCGGGCCGGGTCGGCATCGGCCAGGACGGCGGGCAGAGCGGCTTCCAGATCTCCCAGCGCGCCGACTTCTTCGAGGTCGAGGTGGGCCTGGAGACCACCCTCAAGCGACCCATCATCAACACCCGCGACGAGCCGCACGCCGATGCCGACAAATACCGCCGGCTGCATGTGATCATCGGCGACGCCAACCTCTCCGAGATCTCCACCTACCTCAAGGTCGGCACCACCGCGCTGATCCTCAACATGATCGAGGAGAAGGCGCTCGGCGCCGACCTCGGCATCGCGGACCCGGTCAGCGAGCTGCGCGCGGTCAGTCACGATCCCGGCCTGACGCACCGGATGCGACTGCGCGACGGTCGCCGGCTGACCGCACTCGACCTGCAGTGGGCGTACCTGGAACGGGCCCGGTCCTTTGTCGACGACCGCTACGGCACCGACGCCGACGAGCAGACCGTCGATGTGCTCGACCGTTGGGAGAGCGTGCTGGACCGGCTCGGCCGCGATCCGATGCTCTGCGCCGACGAGCTGGACTGGGTGGCGAAACTGCGGCTGCTGGAGGGTTACCGGGAGCGGGAGAAGCTGGGCTGGGGCTCGCACAAGCTGCAACTTGTCGACCTGCAGTATTCCGACGTCCGGCCGGAGAAGGGCCTCTACCACCGCCTGGTCACCCGAAAGGCGATGAAGACGCTGCTCACCGACGACGAGACGCGCACCGCGATGACCGAGCCGCCGGAGGACACCCGGGCCTACTTCCGGGGTCGCTGCCTGGCCCAGTACGCGTCCGAGGTCGTCGCCGCGAGTTGGGACTCGGTGATCTTCGACGTGGGCCGGGAGTCGCTCGTCCGGGTGCCGATGATGGAGCCGGAGCGCGGCACGCGTGCGCACGTCGGAGCACTGTTCGACCGCTGTGCCAGCGCGAAGGATCTGCTGGAGACGTTGACCGGCGGCTGAACGTACGTCCTTATGCCCGTCGCGTGCCGTAAGCCGGCGCGCGGCGGGCTTTTCGTCGCCCGCGCGAGGTAAGTTCATCGCAGACGATCGTGGAGGAGGCAGCAGTGGCCACTCATGACAGCGGCGGCCAGTCGCAGTCCGGCAAGTCCCGTCAGGGCGAGGAAATCGAGGACGTCACCACCGAGGCCAACCCCGAGGTGGCCGAGCGGCACGCCGAGATCACCGAGGACGTCGACGACCTCCTCGACGAGATCGACTCCGTCCTCGAAGAAAACGCAGAGGAGTTCGTGAGGGGTTATGTACAGAAAGGGGGTCAATAGGGGCATATGTCCGATTTGATCGACCCTCTGGGTAAGGCATGCCCGCAGTGCAAGAGGGTGCTGGCCCGCAGCGACTTCCACCGTGATCGGCGCCGGGTGGACGGCCTCGCCTTCTACTGCAAGGCGTGCGCCAATGGTCGGTCTGAGGCGAGCCGGCGCAAGCGGGGCATGGCGCCGCAGAAGAAGTCGCCGACGCCGGTAGGCGACGGTTTCAAGTGGTGTCCGGACTGCGAGCAAATCAAGTCGTTGGACGAGTTCCCCACCACCACGACCAAGGCCAGTGGTCGGCACAGCTACTGCAAGCCCTGCCACAACGCACGCGGCAAAGAGACGGCGCAGCGGCTCTACGGCGGGACTCGCGAGTACCACCTGCAGCGGCGGTACGGCGTGGGGGAGAAGGAGTTTCAGGAGCTCCTGGCCGAGCAGGGCGGGGTGTGCGCGATCTGTGGCGGTGCCGACCCGCAACATCTGGACCACGATCATCGCACCGGATGGGTGCGCGGGATACTCTGCTTCAACTGCAACGGTGGTCTTGGCCAGTTCCGTGACAGTCCCATGAGGCTGGCCAGGGCGATCACGTATCTGAGAGGAACCACGTGGCAGCGGGCTTTGATCCATCCGGGCGTCTACCAGATGTGTTCACCAACGCGGGGACGTCCTCCTTCACGACGTTCCTGAGTCGGGTGGCCCCCGAGATGCTGCCCGGCCGGCGGCCGTTGCCGCCGGGCATGGCAGCCGACCTGGCGCCGCACGCGACCACCATCGTGGCCATCTCGGCCGCCGGTGGCGTCGTGATGGCCGGCGACCGTCGGGCCACCATGGGCAACCTGATCGCCCAGCGCGACATCGAGAAGGTGCACCCGGCCGACGCGTACTCCCTGGTGGGGATCGCCGGCACGGCGGGCATCGGGATCGAGCTGATGCGACTGTTCCAGGTGGAGCTGGAGCACTACGAGAAGATCGAGGGCGCGATGCTCTCGCTCGACGGCAAGGCCAACCGGTTGGCGTCGATGATCCGCGGCAACCTCGGTGCGGCGATGCAGGGCCTGGCCGTGGTGCCGCTGTTCGCCGGTTTCGACCTGGCCGCAGGAGATCCGGCGCGGGCCGGTCGGATCTTCAGCTTCGACGTGACAGGTGGTCCGTACGAGGAGACCGGCTACGACGCCATCGGCTCCGGCTCGCTCTTCGCGAAGTCGGCGCTGAAGAAGCGGTTCCGGGCCGGCCTGTCCGTCGACGACGCCACCCGCCTCGCGGTCGAGGCGCTCTACGACGCGGCGGACGACGACACCGCGACCGGCGGACCGGATCTGACCCGTCGGATCTATCCGGTGGTGATGACCGCCACCGCCGAGGGCACCCGCCGGTTGACCGACGCCGAGACGGCGGCGATCGCCGAGGGCGTGGTCGCCGGTCGGATGGAGAACCCGGGCGGTTGAGCCCCGTCCACCCCCACCAGTCAGCTGTCGTCAGCACCGCGCCGTAAGGAGAACCGCCGCCGTGGCCATGCAGTTCTACGCCTCGCCCGAACAGATCATGCGCGACCGCTCCGAGTTGGCCCGCAAGGGCATCGCTCGGGGTCGCAGCGCCGTGGTCCTCAGCTATACCGGCGGGGTGCTCTTCGTCGCGGAGAACCTCTCCAGCGCCCTGCACAAGGTCAGCGAGATCTACGACCGGATCGGGTTCGCCGCGGTCGGTCGGTACAACGAGTTCGAGAATCTGCGCCGGGCCGGTGTGCGGATGGCCGACCTGAACGGGCTCAGCTACGACCGGCGTGATGTCACCGGACGGGCCCTGGCCAACGTGTTCGCGCAGACGCTCGGTGCGATCTTCACCGAGCAGTCGAAGCCGTTCGAGGTGGAGATCTGCGTGGCGGAGGTCGGGGCGACCGCGGACGACGACGAGTTGTACCGGCTGACGTACGACGGCTCGGTCAACGACGAGCCGGGGCGGATGGCGATGGGTGGCCAGGCCGAGGCGATCACCGGTGTGCTGAAGTCGCAGCACCGCGCGGACATGTCCCTCGGTGAGGCGGCCCGGGTGGCGGTGCAGGCGTTGAGCAGCGTCGGTGGTGAGGGTGGCGCGGCGCGCACGATCGCGGCCAACCAGCTCGAGGTGGCGGTGCTGGACCGTCAGCGGGTGGGTCGTACGTTCCGCCGGATCACGGGCGCGGCGCTGACGGCGCTGCTGGACGGTGATGTCGCGGCGGCCGAGCAGCCGGCCGAGGCGGGTGGGCCGGACACGCCGGCGCAGCCGACCACGGAGGCGCACAAGCCGACGACGTCGGCGGGCTCCGCCGACCTGGAGGACAAGCCGGCCGACGGCAAGTAGCATCCGCCTCGCCGGCTGCCGTGGGGTGGCCGGCGGTGGCGGCCGTCACCGCACGGCTGGTCAGGCCGCGGCGGGGTTGACGATCGCCTGGATGCCGACGAATGCGGCGACGGCGAAGACGAGCCAGGCGAAGGCGCGTTGCAGTCGGTGGGTGGGTAGCCGGGTGGCGATCCGGCCGGCGGCCAGTGAGCCGGTGACGGCGGCGGCGGTGAAGGCGGCGGCGATGCCGTAGTCGATGGTGGCGTCGCCGGCGTGGGCGGCGAACCCGGCTGCGGAGTTGATGACGATGATGGCCAGTGACGTGGCGACGGCGGCCGGCATGCGCAGGCCCAGCAGCAGGACCAGGGCGGGGATGATGAGGAAGCCGCCGCCGACGCCGAACAGGCCGGTGAGAAAGCCGACGCTGAGCCCGGCGGCGACGGATTTGGGCAGGCAACCACGCCAGTTGACGCCGCCGTCGGGCAGGGCGCAGTCACCGCCGGTGTCGTCGGTGTCCCGCAACATCCGTAGACCGGCGATGACCATGAGGACGGCGAAGCCGGCGAGGACGACCCGAGGGTCGAGGAGCCGGTTGACGGCGGCGCCGGCGAAGGTAGCGGCCGCGCCGGTGCCGCCGATGATGGCGGCGAGCCGCCATCGGACGAGGCCGGCTCGCAGCCGGGGGAGCAGGGCGGTCGCGGACGAGATGCCGACCACGAGCAGCGAGATGGGCACGGCGGCGGCGAGGGTGAGGCTGGCGCCGTAGACGAGGGCGGGTACGGCCAGGATGGAGCCGCCCCCACCGAGCAGGCCGAGCAGGACGCCGATGAGGGCACCGAACCCGACTGCGGCGATCATGTGTCACCCCCTCCCGGCCGGCCTGCGCCGACCGGCCGGGAGCGTGTGCCGTAGCGACAGGGCATCGCGCTACCGCTGGTCCGTGGTGAGGGCGCCGACGATCTGCTCGACACTGGTGCGGGGACCGCGGTTGTAGGGCAGTTTGGCCAGCATCATGCCCATGGCGCAGGTGTTGGTGAGCGCGGCGACGGTGAGGCCGGCGCCGACGAACGCGGCGGCCCACTTGACCGGTTCGATCAGGGTGCTGACGAGTACGGCGACCAGGACGATGCTGCCGGCGACGAGGCGGACCTGCCGCTCGAGGTCCCAGCGGGGCCTGCCGGTGGTGATCGGAGCGCGCGCGGCCTGCCAGGCGGTGATGCCGCCGGTGAGCACTCGCACGTTCGGCAGGCCGGCGCCGGCGAGGGCCTGCTCGGCCTGGGCGGCGCGTTGCCCGGAGCGGCAGACGAGCACGATCCGCTCGTCGAGGTGGGCGCGCAGTTCGTCGCGGTGCTCGCGCAGCAGGTCCAGGGGCACGTTGTACGAGCCCGGGATGTGCGCGCCCTCGAACTCGGCGGGGGTGCGCACGTCGATCAGCCGGGGCGCCTGGTCGGTGCCGAGCAGGTCGTGCAGCGCGGAGACGTCGACGCTGGCCGGGGTGCTGGTGGGTGTGGTCATGTGGTGTGGGTGCTCCTGTTCGGTGGTGCGGGGACGTTTCAGTTACCGGGAACGATGGGCAGGCCGGCGTCGGTGGCGGCGGTGTAGGCGTCGTCGAGGTGCACGACCTGGCGACCGGCGCGTTGCAGCAGGCTGCTGGCGGCGGCGGCCCGGTAGCCGGAGCCGCAGTGCACCCACACCGTGCCGGTCGGCACGTCGGTGAGGCGGTGCGGCAGGTCGGGCAGGGGGATGTGGACCGCGCCGTCGATGTGCCCGGTACGCCACTCGTTGGTCATCCGGACGTCGAGCACCACGTCGGCGGCGGGCAGGGCGTGTGGCGGGGTGCCCGCGCGGGCTGCGGCGAGGTCGGCGAAGGTCGCCGTGGTGAGGGCGGTCAGCCGGGTGTCGTCACCGGCGGCCCACTGCTCGGGGCTGCCGGTGGCCGCGGCGGCGGGCCGGTCGATGCCGATGCGGGCCAGTTCCCGCTGCGCGTCGGCGACCTGCTGCGCGCTGTCGCCGAGCAGGGTGATCGGGGTGCCCCACGGGGCCATCCAGCCCAGCCAGGTCGACATCGGGCCGTCGAGGCCGAAGCTCAGGGTGCCGGTGAGGTGCCGGTGCGCGAATGCCTTGCGCGAGCGCAGGTCGACCACCCACTCCCCGTCGGCGATCCGCTGAGCCAACGCGGCCGGGTCGGCGACGGCGACCGGGGTGAGGTCGATCAGGTCGGCGCCGGCGGTGTTACGGGCGCCCATGTGCGCGTAGTAGGCCGGGTAGGCGTCCAACCCGGCGAGGGTCTGCTGGACGAAGTCGTCGGCCTCCAAACGCAGCGCCGGGTTGGCGGTGCGTTCCCGGCCGATCGTCGACTCGGGGGCGTCGGACTGTGTGGCCGAGCAGAAGCTGCCGAAGCCGTGGGTGGGCCACACCTCGGTGCCGTCGGGCAGGAGGTCGGCGAGGCGGTGCACGGAGGCGTACTGGTGTTCGGCGAGGGTGTGGGCGTGCTGCTTGCCCAGCAGGTCGGTGCGGCCGGTGGTGCCGAACAGCAGGGAGCCACCGGTGAACACGCCGACCGGGCCGTGCTCGCTGTCGAGGACGTAGGACAGGTGGTGGAAGGTGTGCCCGGGGGTGGCTACGACCCGCAGCCGCATCCGCGTCGACACGGTGATCGCGTCACCGTCGGTGACCGGGCTCCGCTCGAAGTCGACAGTGTCGTCGGCTGCGACCAGGTACGTCGCGCCGGTGAGCCGGGCGAGGGCGAGCCCTCCGGAGACGTAGTCGTTGTGCAGGTGGGTTTCGGCGACGTGGGTGATGCGTACGCCGAGACTGCCGGCCAGCGCCAGGAATCGGTCGATGTCCCGTTGTGGGTCGACGACGATAGCCACCTCGCCGTCGTGGGCAAGATAGCTGCGGTCGCCCAGGGACGAGGTCTGTACGACCTCCACACTCACGTCAGTCACTGCTCAGTCTCCTCGTTCGGTTGCGGTGGTAGGTAGGCGGTCGGCTGTTGGCCCGAGCCCGGTCTCGGGAGACCGGCAAGCCGGCACCCGTGCCTGTCCGAGGTGGTGGGCGCATGGCGGCCAGCCGCCGCGGTGGCACACCGTCACCAGAACGGGCGTACGGGCGGCGGCTGTGTCGGTCGTACGTTCCCGCCGGCGGCGAGATGGCGGGGCGTTGCGCCCCACCTCGCCGTGCCGGTGCGGCTCTTTCACCCCGCCGGTGCGGTCCGCTGGCGGATACCCGGGGGACCGGGAATGCACGGGGCAGTCACCCCGGCGCGGGCGATGATCTCCGGTAGGTCAGGAGAGGGCCAGGAACAGCTTCTCGAGCTCTTCCTCGCTCATCGGCGGCTCCTCGCCGCGCCCACGAGCCGCCTGGCACTCTCGTAGGCCGGTTGCGATGATCTTGAAGCCCGCGCGGTCGACGGCGCTGGACACGGCGGCCAACTGGGTGAGGACCTGCTTGCAGTCGTCACCGTTCTCGATCATGGCGATCACGGCCCCGAGCTGCCCCTGCGCGCGCTTCAGTCGGGTCAGCGCGTCCTTCAGCATGATCGGACTCATCTCCACGTGTGCCCACCGCCCTCGTCAGATACCCCCGGGGGTATGTCGCTCGCTGATGGGACCAACATACCCCCGGGGGTATCCGTTCCCCAGTCTGATGCGGTGCTCTGCGTCACTATCGGAAGGCTGCGCGACCGCCCGGCGCACACGGGAGCCCGGCAGCTCCCCGGGCAGGCGTGGCCACGGGAGACGAAACCGCGCGATGGGAGTGCTCAGCCGGTGCGGGCGACGTCCAGAAACGTACGGCTCGCCGCCGTAGGTGGGCGTGACCACGGTGCGCCGGAGCGCGCCGGGGTCACGCCCCTGCGGCGACTCCCGGCGTCACGGCCTCGCGGCTCGACGACGGGTCGAGGGCCGAGCCTGCGGTGCGGGTGCCGCGTAGCAGGGCGGCCATGGTGGCGGCGACCACCACGGAGCCGATGGCGTAGCCGAGCTCGACCCGCAGTGCGGTCGCGACCGGGGCGAGGGTAGCGACCACCAGCGCGGCAACACCGACGGCCCAGGCGACGGCCTGTGCCCGGTGCCGGTCGAGCGCAAGCAGCGCCTGGCCGAGGACCATGGCCCAGAGGTAGGCGAGGGTGGCTGCCGCCAGCCAGGCGAAGTCGCCGTGGCCCAGGACGTCGGGCGCGTCGAACAGGGTCTGCACCAGCCACGGGCCGAGCAGGACGGCGAGCACGGCGCCGGTGAGGCCGAGCGCGGTGACGACGCCCAGGGCCCGGCGCAGCAGGCCGTTGAAGGCGGCGCGGTCGCCGGTGGTGGCGGAGGTGGCCAGGCCCGGGAGCAGGGACGCCTGCAGCGACGCGAAGACGAACAGCGGGATCCGGACCAGCACCAGCGCGGAGAGCAGGGCGCCGGCGGTGGCCACGTCGGACGGGTCCAGCACCTTGACGTTGATCACGCCGATGTTGACGACGACCTGGGACAGCAGGCTGGACGTGATGAGCAGGCCGAGGCCGCGCAGGAACGAGGCCCAGGCGACGGGCACGCCGCCGCCGATGGCCCGCAGGACCGGTGGGGCGGTGACCGCCACGCCGATCAGCGGCGCGACGATCAGGACCGCGCCGAACCAGACGGGGGAGGTGACGCCGGTCAGGCCGAGCAGGGCGACGAGGGCGATGCGCAGGCCGCCGTCGACGCCGAGCTGGGTGCCGTACCAGGGGAACAGTTGCAGACCGGAGAGCACGCCGCGGGTGGTGTGCGCGACGGCGAGCGCCGCGAGCGACCCGATGAGGACGGCGACCATGGTGTCGTCACCGGCGAAGAACCGGTCGGCGAGCGGACCTCGGAGGGCGATGATCAGCGCGACGATGGCGACGAGCAGACCGAGGGCCAGGACGGCCCCCCGGGCCAGCACGGGCCCGGGGGTGTCGCCCTGACTGTGCCGGCCGGCGACGAGGCGGGCGACCTCCTGCTCGACCGGCATGAACAGACCGATGCCGAGCGTGAAGACGATCGTCCAGAGCACGGACAGGGAGCCGTAGTCCGCGACGGTGAGGCTGTGCCCGGCGACCGCCAGGTGGACGTACGAGGCGAGCCCCAGCAGGGCCAGGCCGGCGCCGACGGCGACGGTGCCCGGTGGGACCAGGCTCAGGAGCCGGCGGATCACCGGCGAATGAGCGCCAACGTGAGGACGGCGAAGGCGCGGCCGAGGTAGATCATGGCCTTGGCGGGGGAGTGGCTGGGGGTGCCGGCCATCCGCTTGCGCATCGCCACGGGCACCTGGCGGATGGTGTAGCCGCGTCGGGCGGTGTGCACGAGCGTCTCCACGGTGTCGCCCAGGTATTCCACCGGGTACCAGGTGGCGAACATGTCGATCACCCGACGGTTGGCGGCCCGGAACCCGGAGGTGGTGTCGGTGAGCTTGGTGTGGGCGACGCGCGACAGCACACCGGAGAGCATGACCATGGCCCAGCGGCGGGGGCCGCGGACGTTGTAGTCACCCTCGCCGGCGAACCGGGCGCCGATCACCAGGTCGGTCTCGTCGAGCAGGTCGACGAGCTTCGGCACGTACCGGGGGTCGTGCTGGCCGTCCGCGTCGATCTGGATGGCGACGTCGTAGTCGTGGTCGCGGGCGTACCGGTAGCCCACCCGCATGGCGCCGCCGACGCCGAGGTTGTACGGCAGCTTGGCCACCCGGGCACCGGCCGCGGCGGCCACCGCGGCGGTGCGGTCGGTGGAGCCGTCGTCGATGACGATCACGTCGACGCCGGGCAGTTCGCCGCGGACCTCGCCGACCACGTCGGCGATCGAGCCGGACTCGTTGAGCGCCGGAATGATGATCAGGACCCGCTTGCCGTTAACCATCGTGGGACACCAGTTCGTCTCGGGCCGCCCGCTCCGCGTCGATCTCGGTACGGAGCAGGGCGAAGTCTTCGGCCAGGGTGCGGGTCTCTTCCTCCAGGTGGCTGACCTCCCAGCTGAGGTGCACGCAGACCAGCAGCAGGAAGATGATGCCGAGGAAGAGCACGAGGCTGACGCCGGAGGCGACGCCGAGCAGCTCGGCGACGTTGTCCAGCAGGCGTGGGAAGAGCGACAGGGGGATGACGATCACCAGGACGCCGAGCCAGAGCATGCCGTACTTCTCGCGCAGCTGCCGGCGGCGCAGCAGCTCGACGATGGTGGCCAGCAATATCAGGCCGGTCAAGCCGGTGACGAGGGTGAGCTTCATGCGACCTTCCACGGAGCGGGCGGAGCGGGGGAGTCGAATGCGTCGACGAGGGTGGCGTGCCAGTCGGGGAGCGACGGCAGGCCTGCGGCCGCCCAGCGGCTGTGTGCTAGCACACTGTACGCCGGTCGGGGAGCAGGACGAGGATACCGGTCGCTGGTGGTGGGTCGGATCCGGTCAGGGTCCAGACCGGCGAGCGTGAACGCCGCGCGGGCGAGCCCGTACCAGGTGGTCTGGCCGGCGCAGGTGCTGTGGTAGACGCCGGGGGCGGCCTGGCCGTCGAGGGCGGCGTCGGCCAGCGTGACGAGGTGTTCCGCGAGCCGGTAGGACCAGGTGGGCTGGCCGTGCTGGTCGTCGACCACGTCGATGTACTCCCGCTGGGTGGCGAGCCGGAGCATGGTGGCCACGAAGTTCGGACCGTGCGCGCCGTAGAGCCAGGCGGTGCGGACCACGTACCCGGTGTCGGGCAGCAGTCGGGCGACCGCCTGCTCGCCGACGAGCTTGCCCCGGCCGTAGGCGTTCACCGGTGCGGTGGGGGCGTCCTCCGGGTAGGGGGTCTGTGCGTCGCCGGCGAGCACGTAGTCGGTGGACAACTGGATGAGCCGGGCGCCGGTGGTGGCGCACGCCGACGCGAGGTTCGCCACGCCGTGGCCGTTGACGGCGGTGGCCGCCGCCTCGTCGGCCTCCGCGCCGTCGACATTTGTCCACGCCGCCGTGTTGATCACGATGTCGTGCTCGGCGACGGCCGCGCGTACCGCGGTGGGGTCGGTGATGTCCAGGTCGGCGCGGCCGGCGGCGGTCACCTTGAGGTCGGGCCGGGCGTTCAGCACGGTGACCAGGTCCCGGCCGAGCATCCCGCCGGCTCCGGTGACGAGTAGTCGGGTCATGCGGTGGGTGTGGTCTTGAGGGGTTCCCACCAGGTGCGGTTGTCGCGGTACCAGGTGACGGTGTCGGCGAGGCCCGCATCGAGGGTGATGCTGGGGGTGTAGCCGAGTTCCTGGTGGATTTTGGTGATGTCGAGGGAGTAGCGGCGGTCGTGGCCCTTGCGGTCGGTGACGGGCACGACGCGGTCCCAGCCGGCGTCGCAGGCGTCGAGGAGGCGGCCGGTGAGGTCCTTGTTCGTCAGTTCGGTGCCGCCGCCGATGTTGTAGACCTCGCCGGGTCGGCCTTTGTGTTGGACCAGGGCGATGCCGCGGCAGTGGTCGTGTACGTGGAG